>DASVAM010000147.1:0-6046 GCA_036376375.1 Chitinophagaceae bacterium | reverse complement strand
TACGGAAGCATCGATCTTTCCATCAGCTCCAACCGGCACGATCTTACCTGCATACAGCCCTTCCTTTTTAACGTCAACTCCGTCCTTTTCCAACTTTTCAACAGATTCTTCCGTAAGTAATCGATACCCATTATGATCATGCTCACCATGATGAAATTTTGAAGACATGAAAACATCGAATCCTTTTTGAGGAGAATACAGAATTACCGGCAAAGGAATTCCCACCGGGGTATGAGAACCATCTTTATGAACGATGTCAAAGAAATGAAAGTCGTGACCATCGAGAATGTGACCAAAAATAACCTTCTGAGCATTGAAACCCTCCTCTTTATGGCTCGCTGTGTCTCCCTCGCCACCGCTGGCAAAAGAAGGTAAAGAAATAAACAGTGAAAATATGCTGAAAACCGCTACAGTAAAGGATTTCATTAGTCGTGAAGTCATACCCATCCCGAAATTTGGCGCAAAGATAAGGGGGCAGTGGTAAAAAACCACAAAATCGAAGAGGCCTGAATAAAAAAAGAAACCCCGTTTTACAGCCTGATTACAGCGTAATTTTTGTGCCTTCTTCGGCAACATTAAAGCCCTTGTTTTTCATTTCTTTATACTCTTTTGACATCTTATCGATTAATGGATTTGTATGATTAAAATGTATGAACCAGATCTTCTTCTTTTCGGTCGGAGACAGGTCATTGAAAAGACGAATACTTTCCTCAACAAATGGGTGCGGCACCTCATTCATATTCCGGCCCGGTAACTCGCCATCTTTATAAAATGTACCATCAAGGAAAAGATGATCGTATTCCTGTACAAATTTTTTTATGTCTCTATCCCATTTTTGCCATTTATCAATATCGGGAATGAACAGTGCTGTGGTGCTTCCCGTCCTGATTGAAAAACCAACTGTTTCTGAAAATTCATCCCGGTGGGGGACCAGAATTGGAGTGACGGAAATTTTATCTGTCAATCTTATCGAACTGTCAGCTTTTAGTTTCTGCAATTGAATATTTTTCAAGCTTACCAGTTGACTCCATGGCCCATTGCCTTTTAAATAATCATGCATACGAGGCATCGCAAAAACAGGAATTTCTTTTGCATTCAATGCTTCCCGCCCCAGGTACATCAGTCCTGTGTAATGACCAATATGTGCATGAGTTAAAAAAATTCCGGAAAGATTTCCTTTTTGAATTTTATCTGCTTCATGTAATTGTTCGGTAAGGTCAGGTGTCGCATCAAAGATCCATTTTTGGTTTGTTAACGGATCAAACAACCCAAGGCAGGAGACTTTTTGCTTTGCAATTTTATCTTCCCAATATTTTTTGCAGCATTCTTTGTCACATCCGATCTGTGGGTAACCTGCATCCTGGACAGTTCCAAGAACCATTAGATACGGGCTGTCGTTCTCATTATGAAGAAAATTAAGTGCAACTAAAATCAAAATAATTCTGAGCAATAACATTTATCTAAGGGGATTGATCTTCGTTTTTATTTTCTTCAAGATATTTCTTTATCTTTTCCAGTTCCATTACATCAAGCTGATCTTTGGATCGGTTAACTGCTTTTTTATTTTTTATAAGGTGGTTTATATGAAGAATGGGAACAGGTACGTCATCGATAATTGCTTTATTAGTAAGTTTGTAGCAATCGTTAAACGAGAACTCCTCCAGCCCTTTCATACTTACCATTAAATCCAGTTTGAAGCCATTATTCAAACTGAAATTCGTCCAGCCGGGAATTATCTGCAAGCGATCCATCATAGTAATGTCGATTCCGGAATATTCCTTATAGGCTTTTCTGTAATTTTCCCGATTCTCCAGGTTGTCTTCGATCCAAACATCAATATCATCAGTGGTCCTGTGAAATCCGTTCAAATTAGTAGCCACACCTCCTACCATAATATATCTCACATCGTATCTATTCAGGCATCGCCAAAAATTAAGAAGCTCTTCATCAAAAATGTCCATCAGTCATGGGTGTTTGAAGAAAATTTTGCAGGATATACCTTGGCTTTTGAAAACATCAGGTTTATTTTCATAAGACGGGTCATGGTTAGAAATCTTTCTGTATAATCCTGCTGAAGGTTTTTTTTCATTTGATCTTCTGAAGCCTTTCTGTAGAATGAATCAGGGTCTTGCAGAAATTGTTTATACAATTTTTCTTTTTCCTCCTCTGATAATTTTAGATAGTCATCCATACCCCAATTTACAAAAAATATTTTGCCATGTTCGAAGAATCTTATGCTACAGATTTATGTTTTTCAAATTGTAACTGATAGAGTTTCTGATAATAACCGTCTCTTGAGATCAGTTCCTCGTGCGTTCCCATCTCTTTTATCTCCCCTTTATCCAGCACTATAATCTTGTTTGCCTTGCGAATGGTGGAAAGTCGGTGTGCAATGATGATAGACGTTCTGCCGGCGATCAATTTATCAATGGCATGCTGGATCATCATCTCGCTTTCCGTATCAACTGAAGAAGTGGCCTCATCTAAAATAAGTACCGAAGGATTGTATAGTAACGCCCTGATAAAAGAAAGTAACTGGCGTTGACCCAAAGAAAGCGTGGCGCCTCTTTCCATTACATCAAAATCATAATTCCCGGGCAACATCATAATGAAGTCATGCATGCCGATGAGTTTTGCCGCTTCAATTACTTTTTCCCTAGGAATACCGGGATTGCGCAACGTAATATTATCAATAATAGACCCTGAAAAAAGAAAAACATCCTGCAGCACCACTCCAATACTTTTTCGCAACCTCCCGATATCATATTTCTCAATATTGATATCATCAATTTTTATTTCACCGCTTTGAATATGATAAAGACGATTCAGTAAACTGATGATCGTTGTTTTACCGCTGCCGGTATGTCCCACGATGGCTACTGTTTCACCGGGATGAACAGTAAAAGAAACATTTTTCAAGACAGGGTTCGACGGGTTATAACCAAACACCACATTTTCAAACCCGATCTTTCCTTTGACGTGAGCAGGGTTATATGCATCTGCAGGTGATGGTTGTAAATGATCTTCATTATCCAATACTTTGAAAACTCTTTCACTTGCCACCATTCCCATTTGTAAGACATTGAATTTATCGGCGATCACTCTCAACGGGCGGAAGATCAAATTCAAACAAAGAATAAATGCCATCAATGTTCCCTGCTGACTTTTCCCTATGAGCCCGGCTTCATGCGAAGTTTGGTAAACGATCAAGCCGATTGCAGTTGCCAGAACAATTTCGACGATCGGAAAAAAGATGGAATAAGCCCAGATAGCATGAATATTTGCATTACGATGTTCTTTGTTGATCGCCTTAAATTTTTCAAACTCCCGGTCCTCAGCGGCAAATGCCTGCACCACCTGCATTCCTGTGATATGCTCCTGCACAAAGGCATTTAACCGGGCCACCGCATTTCTTACACGATGAAAAGATTTATTGACACTTTCTTTAAAATAATAAGTAGCGATGATTAAGATCGGGAATGGGATCAGGGCGATCAACGTCAATTTTGGATCGGCCCAGAACATATAACCCAATACACAAATGATGGAAAGCAGGTCGGCAACGATCGGGATAAACCCATCGGCAAACACATCATTGATCCTTTCAATATCATCTACCGTTCTTGTCGTTAACGTACCGATCGGCGTTTTATCAAATTGTGAAAGATTTAGTGAAAGAACCTTCTTATACACTTTCACCCTGAGGTCTTTTACAACATTCTGGCCAAGCCAGGCAGTGATGTAGGAGAAATAAAAACGAAGACCACTTTCAAGAAAGAGAAGTGCAATTTGAATAATGGTAATGATCAGTACCCAATTCCATAAACCACCTGAAATATACTTATCAACCGTAATTTGAATAAGGATAGGACGAACCGGCGTAAATGCAGCCAGCATAATAGCCAACGCTATCGACCAGTAAAATCTTCTTTTGTAGGGTGCTGCAAAACGCATCACCCGTTTCAAAAGATCAAAATCGAAAAATTTTTTATTTAACCCGTTGGCCATTTTATAAGCAGCAAATGTAAAAAGAAGAACAGGAAACCAGTTACCGGCTATCCGGAACTTAGTTAATCGTTAACGATTGTTGCTGAGAGGCAGCCCATCATTTTTTTTTGCAATAGAAACAGCGGTTTCCCCGATCGCAATTTTGTACGCTTTAATAAAAATAGCCCCGAGATTTTTATGAGGGGGGACATAGTCTTCAAAAATCTCATTCGTGACCATTTTATCGAGTTCTTTCCAAAATGGTATCCATTCAATGGAATGACCATTTCTTAAAGTTTCAGCCAGCAATTTTAAGAATGGATTGTTGACCGGGGCATCAGCGATTTGCTTTGTGCCGATAATATGAGCGTCCGGCGCTTTTTCCAGGATATCATGTATCAAATTATATCCACCACAGGAACCCATAAAAACGATCTTTGAAGTGGGGAACATCTGCCGGATCGTATACGGTGCATTATAGCTATGACCCCTGTTTATAGTAACGGTTGGCTTAAGACCATTTCGTTCCAGGTAATTGCATAAGGCCTCCTGCGCTTTTGCATCCAGGTCTTTTTCTTCCGGCAATGGCCTGTTCAAATAAATACTGACAGGCTTGCCTTTCACCGAAGTAACAGTTATCCATTGTGGGTTGGTTCTGTCGGTCTTCCAGTTAGAATTATTAAAGAGTCCAACTATGGATGGAAAAACGCGGATGCCATCCTCGTCACCATACATAAAAACCTGTATGACCGTAGTACCGTTCTCTGTTTGAAGATCCTTGTTCGTGACTCCATAAACAGGTGGAATACCTAATTCCGTGGTAAGGTCTATCTTTTGTGATGAATCCGCCGAAATAAAAAGTTTCTCCAAAATGCGATACATCTCGATCCCCTTTTTGTTATTGGCAGAAATATTTCGCTGGTAGTTTGCCCGCACGTTTACCAGCATCTCATCGGCGATCGGCTTGAGCGTTTCAGCAATACTTGCATACGAATCGGCAACGTCCACCCCGTCCTCAAGGCCTCCTGTTTTTTCCAGGTTACTTACAAATGCACGCATAAGGTCATTGGCATTTTGCTGGTCTTTAAAAGAACTAAGAAATGTACCAAGTGTATTATACGCCGCAGACATTTTGATCAGTTTCCTGTACCTGTCAAAACTTACGCTCATTAATAAAGAATCGCCGCGATTACCGATACGACTCATCATCAAAGGAAAAACTCCTTTTACAAAACTGGATGTGTAAATAATACCATCACTTAATACCGCCAAATAATAAAGTTCCTGTGCATTCAACGGTTGAATGATCCTGAAACGGGTGACAGCATCTTCATCATGCAACGCATTTATCCTGTTCACAAAGACCTGGATCGCTTTTCTTTCCATCATTTGATGCAGGGCTTCATATTCAAAAGCGGTGTCTTTATTCAATAGCCGTTCGTTATAATCAAGATGGGTTCTTACCAGCAGCTTATAATATTGGATCGAATCATTTCTGACCGCATCGATATCTGCCAGTTTCATTTTTCCTTTTACTATGTTATCAAGAAAAGGAAAATATAATTGGCCACTGCCGCCGCTTGCTGTCATTTTTACAACTGCCTGGACAAACGGGTCATTGACCTTTTTTATACGATTACCAAGGACGTTATTGGCAGCCGCATAATCATACAATTGTTTTGGATAGGCACGACCTGCAGCGATGATCAGGCTGTCGGTAAACGGGAGATCCGGTATCTGTCTGAGTGAGGTAAGCAGCGTAGCGAAGGTTTGTTCAGGATGCTGTTCACAATATTTTCTTACCAAAATATTTTTTGAAGTTTGGTAACCACTGTTCTTTTCAAATGCGGTGCAATCAAGCAACGGTCGCGCAGCATCGTAGGGAAGCTGCGCGATATAATTTTCAATGCTGATTTTTTTTATATCCAGCTCCATACATCTCACATACCCTTCGAGCATTTCCGGCAGGTAGGTTGAAACGAAACGATTACCGCGCCAATTCGCATTCAGGTCACGTAACAATCTTTCAATTCCCCGGATATAAAGAACTTTTGTTTGC
>DASVAM010000143.1:0-2392 GCA_036376375.1 Chitinophagaceae bacterium | reverse complement strand
TTTTAAAAAAGAAAAATGAGCCTTCAAAATTGAAAAAAAATAACCCCCATCACACATAAAAAGTCCTTTCAGTGCAGACACTGCATCAATAAGGATACGTAAAGGGATATTCAACCATTTATGTGACCATGGAAGATTTTTATAAAGCATTATTTGATTGTTGCGAAAATTAAGAAAGGTTTTGAGTGAGTTACCACGAGGCAGTGTGCCGCCACCAACATGATAAACAACTGAAGAAGGACAACAATAAAGATAATATCCTGCCAGCTGCATTCGCCAGCAAAGATCGATTTCTTCCTGGTGAGCAAAAAAGTACTCGTCAAACCCTTTCATTTCATGAAAAACATGGCTACGAACGACCATTGCGGCTCCTGTTGTCCAAAAAATTCTTTGGGTTGTATCATATTGACCGTTGTCTTCTTCGCAAACATCGAAAACTCTGCCTCTGGCAAAAGGATAACCATAACTGTCAAGCCAGCCGCCGGCGCCACCGGCATATTCAAATGTGTTCTTATGGTTGTATGAAAGTAGTTTCGGCTGGCAGGCTGCATTCAATTCATCTTGTTCGAGTAATTCAACAATGGGCGTTAACCAGCCCGGTTGAACTTCTATATCAGAATTAATGATCGCATAATAATCAGCCTGGATATTTTGCAAAGCCAAATTGTAGCCTTTGGCAAAACCATTGTTTTGATTAAACCGGATCAGTTTGACTTGCGGATAATGTTTTTCTAAAAAAGACACCGACCCGTCTGTAGAGCCATTATCGGCAACGATGATCTCCTTGTTATCGTAAGCAGTTACCAATATCGAAGGCAAAAATTTCTCAAGATAGTTTTGACCGTTCCAGTTAAGGATAACAATAGCAACTTTGGGTAAACTGTTCAATCGTTTGTAAAAAATTTGCTCAAAAATAAGGGATGCGGTTTATCCTTATTAAATTCGGAAAATGTTTCAGCAAATTATTAACTGGCGGACCCTGATAGCCATTATCGCCATCCTGATCGTTAGTGGTACTATCGTATACTCCCGCTACCTCGCTAATAAGATTGCCCATGAGGAAAAACAAAAGGTAGAAGAATGGGTAGAAGCGGGAAAATTTATTCTTGCTGCATCGAATGAAGCAGACACAAGGCTGCCGTTCAAGATCATTCAAAACAACGAAAACGACGTACCGATCATTGAAACAGATGAAAAAGACAGCATCATACAGTTTATTAATCTTGATTCGGTAAAAGTTGCAAGTGACAAATCATATTTAAATGATAAGCTCAGAAGCTTTAAATCCCAGAATGAGCCGATCGTTTGGACGAATCCGTCAGATTCAACAAAGCAAAATCTATATTATTATGGTGAATCCAGGTTATTGACGGAGGTCCGTTATTACCCGATCGTTCAGTTGATCATTGTAGGGCTTTTTATAATCATAACCCTGTTGGCTTTGCGGAGTAGTTATCGGTCGGCGCAAAACCAGGTATGGGCCGGCATGGCCAAGGAAACAGCACATCAGTTAGGCACGCCCGTTTCTTCTTTGCAGGGTTGGGTGGAAATGCTGAAAGAGAACCCCGCCAACAGCAAAATTGTTTCTGAATTGGAAAAAGATGTGAACAGACTGCAATTAGTTAGTGATCGCTTTGGAAAGATCGGCAGCTCGCCACAATTAGAAAAACAGGACATTATCAGCCAGGTTACATCAATGGTAGATTATATGAGAAAAAGGGCACCGGGGAAGGTGAATTTTTCTGTTAATACCAATGAGAAAGAGATCGTGGCTGGCATCTCACCACCCCTATTTGATTGGGTGATCGAAAATCTTTTAAAAAATTCCCTGGATGCCATGGAAGGAACCGGTGAAATAAAGATCAATATTGAGAATTTGCCCGATAAGGTAAACATTGATCTGAAAGATACGGGCAAAGGAATACCTCTTTCGATGCAACAGAAAGTTTTCAAACCTGGCTATACCACGAAGAAAAGGGGCTGGGGGCTTGGACTTAGCTTATCAAAACGTATAATTGAGCAATACCACAAAGGGGAAATTTTTGTGAAAAATTCTGAACCGGGAAAAGGAACTACGTTCAGGATCGTTTTGAAGAAATAGTCTGAAAGTTTGAAAATTCAACAGTTCAACAGTTCAATAGTTCGAAAGTTCAACGGTTCACTACTTTGTTGTGTTTTCAGCATATCATCTATATTTGCAGTCCCGAAGCTTTAACTTTTAAACCAGTAAACTTTGGAACTCTTGAACTTTAGTCTGCCCGGGTGGCGAAATTGGTAGACGCACCACTTTGAGGTGGTGGCGCCCGAAAGGGTGTGCTGGTTCGAATCCAGTCTCGGGCACAAAGCCGTTCAGCAAAGCTGATCGGCTTTTTAATTTGGAAGCGTTGCGAAC
>DASVAM010000135.1:0-3748 GCA_036376375.1 Chitinophagaceae bacterium | reverse complement strand
AGCAGATCCTGAGTACTTGGTCTTTCCGCCACACCTTCAATAAAGTATTCCCAGATAAAAGATTGTGCTGTGGAAAAAAGAAAGGAATGCCAGCGGCTTGCATTTTGACTTCTTAGCGCATTATAATAATAAGAACCGGCGATCGGGTGACCGATATAATTCAAAGCCCAGTCATCCTTATCCCAGGCGGGTGTGGTCGTAAAGGCTCTCTTCAGATTTCTTAATGCGTCCCGCGCCCAATCATCTGACCATTTAGTTATTTCTTCCGGCATGAGTACCAAAGCGACCATTCCAATTACTTCCACCCCTCCGATAAATAATTCAGCACGCCCAACTTTTTTCCATATCCCGGCATGCTCGTTTCGTAAAATAGGGACACTTGCTTTCCTGGATGCAGAATCGCGGTAGCTGACCACATAAAAATTGAAACTGTTCTTATCGGAAATGAAAATCCCTGTTCCAGTTTTGACTTTATTGTTTCGAAAACTTCTTTTGAATTTTAATGATTGTTGTTTTTGGTATAGTCGAAAAGCCGAAGGTTTGTTGAACCCCGAAGAATTGAATGCAATGTGACGATCGTTATCGGTCAACAGGATGTTTTCGGAAACGCGGGATGCTGTTTGAAAAAGATTTGTATAAAATGGTTTTGCTAATGAATCATTGCCATAAGAATGGAAACCAATGCAGGTAAAAGCAAGAATAAATTGTACTACGATCAAACGCATAAGTTTCGGTGGATTCCGAAATTAGCTAAGGTGAAAATCCATTACGCTTCGGTGTAAATATATAGCCAAAATTATTATTTATGAAAGTTTAATTTCATCCCATTGCCTTTTATTTTGTTGGATAAATTCTAATCAGGAAATCGAAGGCTTTGATTACGTCTCCGGGGATATTAGCTTTTCCAAATACAGCAGGAAACCCGTTAGCCAGATTCGTTTTGATTTTTAACTTCAGTACATTGTGCATAAAATCGTGGGATTTGTTGTTGGTCCATTATTGCAGCGTCAGGAAATTCACTTTAAGACAAAAATTATTTTTATGAGAAAAATTATTTTGTTTGCCATGATCCTTTCAGGATTAATGCAAACCGCATCGGCGCAGAAAAAGAAAGACAGCGTCAACTTGAAAAATACGATTCATTTCAACATCACGAACCCCCTTATTTTTAATAAGTCTTTTATTATAGGGTATGAACGGGTATTGAATCCCCGCCGTTCGTTCTCCATTAATTTTGGCACTCAAAGCTTTCCTAATACGGAAGAAAGAAATACAGATTCCGTGCAGGGCACCAGGGTCCAGGACAGAACTGGTTTTAATATTTCCGCAGACTATCGATTTTACCTCGCAAAAGAGAATAAGTATCCGGCACCAAGAGGCGTCTTTATAGGCCCTTATTATTCTTTCAATCAATTCCGGAGAAATAATTCCTGGTTATTGAAAAGCACCAATGGTTCTTCGCTGCAGGTTGATTCAAAGATCAATCTGAATGTACACACCGTTGGATTTGAATTAGGCTATCAGTTTGTTTTTTGGGATCGGCTCGCGATTGATATGGTATTGATAGGACCGGGAATCGCTGCTTACAAATTCACTGCTTCCTTCGCCAATAATTTATCTGCGGCAGACCGGGAAAAACTCTTAGCGGCAATTAATGACGCGTTGGCTGAAAAATTTCCGGGCTATAGCTGGGCCATTGATGAAGGGGAGTTTCAAAAGACAGGGACAACGAACTCGACAAATATTGGATACAGGTATATGGTCCAGATCGGATTCCGGTTTTAAGGTTGCTTCGTTCAGGTTTATATAAATAGTACCTGGTTTTCTTTACAAAAAAAATGGTTGTAACTACCTTTGCTGCCATTAAGCTAATGATCCCGCCAACTTTTGGGATCACTGCTAAAATCCGACAATCATTTTTAAAAAGCCAATATGCTGCATAATAATAATAGAAAACTATGTTTCCGTAGTATCATCCTGTTGTTTTTTTTAGTATCCTTCTCATCAACTGTTTTTGCCCAGGTGTTTACCAATAAAGAGATAGGAAAGAAAAACGCTGTCTTTATCGATAGTCTCAAAAAGTCAGAATATCCTTATTCACTCCCGATTTTGGGTGCAAAGGCGACCAAAGCCGGTTATAACTTGCCTTATTCGGCCGGTGTGAGTGCAAATTATTTCTGGCAGATATCCGACCTAATTATTGATAACCTGAGTGTAGGTTTTAATAACGGTCCAATGTATAATCTGGATGAAATAGTAAGGTTTGATAAAGCTGAGGCAACGGCCAGTGCTTTTACTGTGAGGCCGGATATATGGTTGTTCCCTTTTTTGAACATTTATGGAATTTTAGGAAAGGCACAGGCATCAACGGAAGTAGGTTTCGGTGTATACGTGAAAGATTCTGCAAATAACGACGTCCAGGTAACGTCTGCCAACACTTTAATTGAATTTAATACGACCACATACGGAATAGGATTTACGCCCACTATTGGGGTTGGTGGCGGATTTCTGGCGCTGGACATGAATGTAGCCTGGACCGATGTCCCGCAGCTTAGTAAACCTGCCCGTTCATTTGTATTTGGTCCACGGTTAGGAAAAAATTTCAAGATCAACAGGCCCGAACAAACTATTGCCATTTGGGTTGGGGCATTCAGAGTTAAGCTCAATTCAGAGACCAATGGCTCGATCGCCCTTTCAGACGTATTACCTCCGGGTGAGTTTGGAACCAAGATCGACCAGGGAATAGAAAAAGTTGGTAAAACACAACAAGAAGTAGATGCGTGGTGGGCAAGTCTGACACCTGCACAGCAACAGAATCCCGTGAATCAAGCCAAATATAATACGGCGAACAGGGTATTGGATAGAGCGGGTGAGTTGTTGGCAGCCGCTGATAATGCCGTAAATAACATAGGAAGCTCGACGGTTCAATATTCGATGGACAAAAGACCCAAGGACCCCTGGAATTTTATCGTCGGATCTCAATATCAACTCAACAAACATTGGATGTTACGTGGCGAATTTGGATTCTTAGGATCCAGGACACAGTACCTCTTAGGTCTGCAATGGCGCTTCGGTTTGTAATTCAAAGAAACTAAATGAAAAAATTTTTTCTGATCACTGGCTTGCTACTGTTTGTTCATGCAGCAAGAACACAGGTTTTGATTTCCATTTTATTGGGCGATAAACTGAATACAGGACAAATAGAATTTGGTTTAGAAGGGGGAGCTAACTGGTCTACGATTAAAAATATCGATGGAGCTAAGAACCTGACAAGTTTTAATCTTGGTTTTTACTTTGACTTTAAACTAGAAAATCCATCGTGGATGCTGAATACAGGCGTCATTGTGAAATCAACCATGGGTGCAGATGAGTTACCTGTTTATCCATTAGGCAACCCCGACCTGGATAATTCATTTGCCGGCGGAAAGATTGCAAGGAAAATAAACTATTTCAATGTACCCATTATGATGAAGTATACTTTTAAGAATCATATTTATCTGAAAGGAGGAACACAGCTTGGGCTACGATATAAAGCTTTTGATGAATTCAAAAATTCAATAAATGATGAAGATGATCTTAAATATAAACTGGATATAAAAGATCAGTATCATCCGATCGATGCTGGCCTGGCGTTCGGTGCAGGATATCGATTTATGAAGGGAAACGGAATGAATTTTGGTCTGCAATATTATCTTGGATTAATTGATATAAAGATTGACGATTCATCACCCAATCAATTTAACAGGGT
>DASVAM010000133.1:0-11451 GCA_036376375.1 Chitinophagaceae bacterium | reverse complement strand
AGAAGAAGGAAGTGAAATGTATCAAAGCAGTTGCCAGTTGCCGGGCAAAGGTTTTTGGTGCAGACCAACTTTGTTCACCAATGTGGCCCAGAGCAATAGAATCGCGCAGGAAGAAATTTTCGGACCCGTACTGGCTATTCTTACTTTCAGAACGGATGATGAAGTAATTGAAAAGGCAAACAATAGCCCTTATGGTTTGAGTGCCGGTGTGTGGACAGATAAAGGTTCTAAGATCTTTAATATGACCAAACGAATGAGAGCGGGTGTTATCTGGGCAAACACATTTAATAAGTTCGATCCATCCTCTCCTTTTGGCGGGTATAAAGAAAGTGGGTATGGACGAGAGGGTGGGTTGCATGGGTTGTTACCCTACTTAAATCTCGTTTAAAACGTTTAAAGGTTTAAGGGTTTAAGGTTCTTAAAAATTGGTAGTTTATATTTTATGGCAACGATCAAACGATTCGAGGAGATCGATGCGTGGAAAGTTGAAAGAGATTTGTGTTTGAAAATTGGAATAATTATCGATGAAGGCAATTTTAAAAAAAGCTATCGATTGAGTGATCAGATTGAAGGCTCGTCCGGATCGATCATGGACAATATAGCAGAAGGATTTGAGAAAGGAACAAGAGCTGAGTTCATTCAATTTCTCGGATATGCGAAAGGTTCTTGTGGTGAATTCAGATCGCAATTATATAGAGCAGTTGACAGAAAATATTTAACTAAAGCTCAGTGTGATGAATTATATGTTTTAGCGGTAAGAATAAGTGCAATGATTCAAAAACTGATTGCTTACTTGCAAAAACAGACGTAAAGGGTGTACGTAAAAAACAACCATTAAACCATTAAACGATTTAAACCCTTAAACGAATAAGAATGGGAAAAACAATAATTAAAAAATCTTCACTGAGTATCAGTGAAAATGGATTGGAGAAAAAGACTTCTTCAAAACGATTGGAGGTATTGAAGACTTATAAAATTTACATCGCCGGACAATTTCCAAGAACGGAGTCAGGCCGGTATTATGTGCCCACAAATGCGGATGGAGAAAAATTGGCGAATGTATGTTTAAGCTCAAGAAAAGATTTCCGTGATGCAGTGGTTGCGGCAAGAAGTGCTTATGGAAGCTGGAGCACAAGACCAGCTTTTAACCGCGGACAAATCCTCTATCGTATGGCCGAAATGCTGGAAGGGAGAAAAGCCCAATTTATTCAAGAGCTCATACAGCAAGATTCATCAAAAGGAAAAGCGGAGAAAGAATTAAATCTTGCGATCGATCGTCTTATATATTATGCTGGCTGGTGCGATAAATACCAGCAGCTATTTAGTGCGGTTAATCCCGTTGCCAGCTCTCATTTTAATTTTTCTGTGCCGGAACCAACAGGCGTTGTTTCTATAATTGCCCCGCAAAATGATTCGTTGCTTGGATTAGTATCTGTCATTGCCCCGGTAATTGCCGGTGGCAATACAAGTGTTGTTCTTGCTTCGGAAACCAAACCGCTTTGCTCAGTAACTTTCGCCGAAGTACTGAACTCATCTGATCTGCCCGGTGGCGTGGTAAATATTTTAACGGGCAAACTTTCAGAATTGGCCACCTGGTTTGTGGATCATATGGACGTAAATGCAACCATTTTCTGCGAAAATCATTCTGATATAAAAAAGATGATGCAGCAAAAAAGTGCCTTGAACCTGAAGCGTATCTTCTTTTATGATAAAATAAAATGGAATACTGACCAGGGTCAATCACCTTATTTTATTTTAGACACCCAGGAAATAAAAACAACGTGGCACCCGGTTGAGAATATTGCTGGTTCGGGAGCCGGTTATTAAGCGTTTAACGGTTTAAGGCTTCAAAGGTTCAACGCAACCCGTAAACGATATTGGCTATATTTTTGCACTATCAATTTTATGAAGAAGTTTTTTTTAATAACTGGTTTCTTTCTTTCCCTCAATTCATTTTCCCAGGATACAACCCTGAACAAGGTTGTGGACACTCCTTCTGTGATCGTTCATAAGGACCCGCGGATCGACCTGTTAGTAAAAAAACAAATACAGATCAATGAAGAAACAACCCGTGAAGCACGGCGCGTTGGTAAAGGATATCGCCTTCTGGTCATTAATACCAACAAAAGAGAGGAAGCTGCGGCTGCTAAAACAACCTTGTATACTTATTTTCCTGAATTAAAATCTTACCTCCTTTACCAGGCTCCTTATTTTAAATTAAAAGTTGGAAATTTTAAAGAAAAGAAAGAAGCAGAAGATTATCAAAAGCGGTTGGAAAAATATTTCCCCAAAGGTGTGTTCATTATGAATGATACAATTGAGCTAAAACTGGATAAAGAGAATGAAACTGTTAGTCGCAACTGATCGCTTTTTATAGCTGCCTTTCAATCGTTATTTTTGCCGGATGAGGGAAAAAATCAAAAAACTGGCAAAAGAATATTCTGAAGAATTTATTTCGATACGTCATCATCTTCATGCAAATCCTGAATTGAGTTACCAGGAATTTGAAACTTCAAAATTCATTCAAGGCAAGCTAAATGAATTTGGAATTCCGTACGAAGTGAAAGCCACGACTGGTGTTGTTGGGCTGATTAAGGGAAAAGATCCGGATAGCCGAATATTTGCCATCCGCGCTGATATCGATGCATTGCCAATACTGGAAGAAAATGATGTTCCGTACAGGTCGAAGAAAAAAGGCGTTATGCACGCATGCGGACATGATGTACACACCACTTGCTTGCTCGGTGCAGCAAAAATTTTAAATGAACTTAAAAACGAATGGCAGGGAACCGTCAAGCTGATATTTCAACCCGGTGAAGAGAAAAATCCCGGCGGTGCCAGTTATATGATAAAAGAAGGTGTGCTGGAGAACCCAACACCCGCGGGTATTATTGCCATGCATGTACATACAGGCATGCCCGTTGGTAAAACAAGTTTCAGAAGTGGTAAAGTGATGGCCAGCGCGGATGAACTTTATTTTACAATAAAAGGCAAAGGTGGTCATGCGGCTTCACCTCAACTTTGCATTGATCCAATATTGATCGCATCTCATCTTATTATTGCATTGCAACAGGTTGTTAGCAGAAACTCAAATCCATTCGATCCTTCGGTTTTATCGATCACCTCTTTCCAGGGAGGTGCAACAACCAATGTGATCCCAAATGAAGTGAAATTGATGGGAACCTTTCGTGCGATGGACGAAAAGTGGAGGGCGGAAGCACATCAGCTGATCGAGAGGATATCAAAAGAACTTGTACATAGCATGGGCGGTGAACTCGACCTGCATATTGATAAAGGTTATCCTGCTGTGATCAATAATGAAAAATTAAATGATGTGGTCAGCACTACTGCCAGGGAATTTCTGGGAAAGGATAATGTAGAAGAAACTGAACTAAGAATGGGGGCAGAAGATTTTGGCTATTATGCGCAGCAAATACCCGCCTGCTTTTATCGCGTGGGTGTCATGAATAAGCAAAAAGGGATCACCTCAGGTGTACACACTCCTACTTTTAACATTGATGAAAGCGCCATTGAAGTCGGAATGGGATTAATGGCGTGGCTTGGTTCTTGTGTTAAAATATAATAACAAATGCAACGAAGCTATATGATGACATGTCAGACTGGAAAATGCGGTGATATGAAAACAATTTTAATCCTTTTATCGATAGCGACAGTTTCGCTTGGCAGTTCTTGTTCCAAATCTGGCGATAAACGATTGAAAGAAGGTACGATTGAATTAACACTTCATGAATCGGCCGACGGCAGTTTAAATGGCGACAGGGTAAAACTTGGCTTTGATGCTGTAGTTTCAGATTCCCGTTGCCCTGCAAACGCCATCTGCGTCTGGCAGGGTGCTGCAACAGCAACTTTTTCTTTTACAAAAAACGGCAGTAATCATCGTTTTAATCTCTCGACAATAACCATGGAGCCGAATTACAAAAAAGACACGATCATAGCAGGCTATAAGATCGAGTTCATTAATTTATTGCCTTATCCCGGTACTTTTACTCCTCCTGCTCCGGACAGCGATGTGAAAGCAGAACTGACGATCACCAAACATTAAGGTATCCTCTCTTTCCCCCGATATTTTGAAGAATAGGAAAAATCAATAACCAAATCTTCAAAAGTTTTTTCATCACAAATAGTAGCCCATTGTTAAGCTCGATTATTTTGTACATTGCATTCCATTGTGCTTGTCATACCGGTATTGTTGTGATGCTCTGAATAGAAAACAGGAATATGAACGCCTGCCTGTCGGCAGACAGGGCAGACTGGGAGCCCCGCCGTGGCGGGACAACAAAAGTTGATATGTAGTGACTAGCTTGTCAAAAAAAAATTATGACAGCTAAAAACCGGTAACATAAAAAATATTTATGCAACCTAACGAACTCCGAAAACAGCAGGCTCTAGAGTATCACTCAAAAGGAAGACCCGGAAAAATTGAAGTAGTTCCAACCAAGGAAGCGAAGACACAAAGAGATCTGTCACTCGCCTATAGCCCTGGTGTGGCAGAGCCGTGTAAAGAAATAGCAGCCAACAAAGAAGATGTTTATAAATATACTGCCAAGGGAAATCTTGTCGCGGTAATAAGCAACGGTACAGCTGTGCTTGGCTTAGGCGACATTGGGCCAGAAGCTGGTAAACCGGTGATGGAGGGGAAAGGTGTACTGTTCAAGATTTTTGCTGACATTGATGTATTTGACATCGAGATCAATGAAAAAGATCCTGATAAGTTTGTTGAGATCGTTAAAGCGCTGGAGCCAACTTTTGGCGGTATCAACCTCGAGGACATCAAAGCCCCGGAATGCTTTTATATTGAGAAAAAGCTGAAAGAGCTTATGCATATTCCCGTGATGCATGATGATCAGCATGGTACCGCAATTATTTCTGCAGCCGCTTTGTTGAATGCGCTGGAACTTCAAAAAAAGAAGATTGAAAAAGCAAAGTTTGTGGTAAATGGCGCCGGTGCTGCTGCCATTTCGTGTTGCAGATTATATGAATCTTTGGGAGCAAGGCATGAGAACTTTACCATGTTTGACCGCAAAGGTGTCTTACATAAAGGAAGACCTGATATTGATGAAACGAAATATCAATATGCAAACGCCAGGGAGGAAATGACATTGGCAGACGCATTGAAAGATGCCGATGTCTTTATTGGATTGAGCGTTGGAAATTGTGTAACGGCGGATATGGTAAAGTCAATGGCAAAAAATCCAATTGTCTTTGCAATGTCGAATCCTGATCCGGAGATAAGCTATGAAGAAGCAACCGAGGCAAGAAAAGATGTGATCATGGCTACAGGCCGTAGTGATTATCCAAACCAGGTAAATAACGTGTTGGGCTTCCCTTATATTTTTCGTGGCGCATTGGATGTGCGGGCAGACCAGATCAACGAAGCAATGAAGCTGGCAGCAGTAAGGGCATTAGCAGAAATGGCCAAATCGCCGGTGCCTGATATTGTGAATATGGCTTATGCCGAGAAGAATATTGTTTTTGGGCCGGATTATATTATTCCTAAGCCCCTTGATCCACGTTTGTTGTCGACGGTAGCACCAGCTGTGGCCAAAGCTGCAATTGAAAGTGGTGTGGCGAAAAATACAATTGAGGATTGGGATGCCTACGAAAGCGAACTTAACCGCCGCCTGGGTTTAGATAACCAGGTACTCCGTGTGATCGGCTCGAAGGCAAGAAGAAATCCAAAACGAATTGTCTTTGCAGAGGCAGATAATTTAAAAATTCTAAAAGCAGCCCAGATAGTATATGATGAAGGTGTTGGTTATCCAATCCTTCTTGGTAATGAAACAAAGATCAAATTGATTGCGGCGGAAGGCGGTGTTGATATTGAAGGTTTGCCGATCCTTGATCCGAGAAATGAGGCTACTGACGAGAAAAGAAAATTATACGCTGAGATATTTTTCCGTAAGAGAGGAAGAAGAGGATTTAACGCGTACGAAGCGAAGAAAGTGGTGCGTGACAGGAACTATTTTGGATGTATGATGGTGGAGTGCGGCGATGCCGATTGTATGATCTCCGGTCTGGCGAAAAATTATCCGGATACTATTCGTCCGGCTTTACAAACTATCGGTACTGAAGAAGGGGTTAAGAAAATCGCCGGCATGTATTTAATGCTGACAAAGAAAGGCCCTCTATTTCTTGCCGATACAACTGTGAATTTTAATCCAACAGCGGAAGAGCTTGCGGATATAACATTGATGGTGGCAAAAGAAGTAAGGCAGTTTAACATCACTCCAAGGATCGCCATGCTTAGTTATTCAAATTTTGGCAGCAGCAATTCGCCGGAGGCAAGATTAGTGGCAGAAGCAAGAAAATTAGTAAAGCAAAAAATGCCTTCTTTGATCGTAGACGGCGAAATGCAGGCCAGCGTAGCTTTCAATAATGAACTGATGAAAGAGAATTATCCTTTCTGTGAATTGGTAGATAAGAATGTAAATACACTTATCTTCCCTAATCTCGCTTCGGGGAACGTTGCTTATAATCTCTTAAAAGAGTTAGATACTGCTGACGCCATTGGACCCATCCTGCTGGGGTTAAAAAAGCCTGTTCATATTTTACAACTTGGCAGCTCTGTTCGCAGCATTATCAATATGGCGCTGATCGCTGTTGTCGATGCACAAAAAAGCAAAGTACCAACAGAAGAGATAGTACAAAAATCCAAATGGTGGAAGCGTTTCAGGAAAGAGAGAAGCACAGATATGTGAATTAATAATTAAGAATTAAGAATTACTTGAAACAGTATCAACTAACCTTGAGACACTGGCAATTTTTAATTTTTAATTATTAATTCTTAATTCTTCTCACTATCATCGCCTTGTCCCTTTCACCTGCTTGGAGTATATTGCATCTATGACAATCTTCAGTGATATTGGCCAGTACCTTTTGATGCTTCGGGGTATGTTCTCCCGCCCGGAAAATGCAAAAATGTATTGGAAGGAATTCATTCATCAATGTTCTGAAATAGGTATTGGTTCTCTGGGTATAGTTATTATCATTTCAATATTTATGGGCGCAGTATCCACGGTGCAGACAGCCTACCAGCTGGTAAGTCCGCTTATTCCTTTGTCCGTAATTGCCCAGGTAGTAAGAGATACCGTTATTCTTGAATTTGCGCCTACACTGGTTTGTATTGTCTTAGCGGGTGTCGTTGGCAGTAAAATTGCCAGCGAATTAGGAAATATGAGGGTAAGCGAGCAAATAGATGCCCTGGAGATTATGGGCATTAATACAAAAACATACCTCGTGCTTCCAAAAATTGTTGCCGCGTTAGTGGTCATTCCGATGCTTGTAATAATCGCAGGTGTCCTGGGAATTTGGGGAGGCAGGTTGGCGGGATCAATGACCGGCATTGTGCCTCCTGCAACATTTGACCAGGGATTGTTAGAATCTTTTGCTCCCTACAACGTTGTATTCGCTTTATACAAGGCGTACACATTTGCATTTATTATTTCAAGCATTTCTGCTTTTTTTGGTTATTATGTAAAAGGCGGCGCTTTGGAAATCGGGAGAGCGAGTACAAAAGCAGTGGTGATAAGTTGCATCCTGATATTATTTGCCGATTATATCCTGGCAGCATTACTATTATAAAAGATGATAGAAGTAAAAAATATAAAAAAGAGCTTTGGTGACAAAACTGTGATCGAAGATGTAAGTGCTGTAATGAAAGCCGGACAGTGTAATCTTATTATTGGTTCGAGCGGCAGCGGCAAAACTGTATTGATGAAATGCATGGTCGGGTTATTCGTACCAGATGATGGTGAAATCTTATATAACGGCGAGAATTTTACAACAATGAGCCGCAATGAAAAAACTGAGATCCGTAAACAAATAGGAATGCTATTCCAGGGTTCGGCGTTGTTTGACAGCTTAACGGTGCAGGAAAACGTTATGTTTCCTTTAAACATGTTTACCACATGGCCCTACAAAAAAAAATTGGAACGGGTCAATGAGGTCCTGGATCGTGTAAACTTAGAAGACACCAATAAAAAGTTTCCGGCAGAGCTAAGCGGCGGCATGAAAAAAAGGGTGGGAATTGCAAGGGCGATCGTGTTAAACCCCAAATATCTTTTTTGTGACGAGCCGAATTCAGGACTTGACCCCCAAACTGCATTGGTTATTGACCGCCTCATCAAAGAAATCACGCTTGAATATAATATCACAACAGTTGTAAACACGCATGATATGAACAGTGTGATGGAAGTTGGTAATTATATTTTATACATGTACCAGGGGCGGAAAGAGTGGGAAGGCTCTAACAAGGAAATTATCTTCAGTAAGAACCAACGTCTCAATGAATTTATTTTTGCATCAGATTTTTTAAAAGATGCAAAAGAAATGCGGATGCTGGAAGAAACCGGCAAAATGCCCAATGACAGGAACATTGATGATATGATAAAGTAAGGAAGTAATTTGCAAATGTGCCAATATGCTAATTAAAAAAACAGCGGCATTTTTTATTTTATTAACATTAATCCCTTCGCTATTTGCACATGAATTTTGGTTAAACCCACAAAAATTCATTTATAAAAGAACGGATAAGATCAACATCAGATTCCTTGTTGGTGAAAATTTTGAAGGCGATAACTGGCAGGGAAATAGTCAAAGAATAAATTCTCTTAAAATATACTTTAGCGGTGTAAGTGATGATCTTACTCCGGCTTTAACCGAAGCCAGCGGAGACTCGGTCGAATATACGATGATCGATGAAGGCACAAACCTTATTGCATTTAACAGCAATAATTCTTTTATCGACCTCGAACCCGGGGCCTTCAATGAATACCTTGAAGACGACGGATTATTCGAAGCTCTTGAGTACAGGAAAAAGAATAACGAATTGGGTTGCAATGGGCGTGAATTTTACCAACGCTGTGCAAAAACATTGGTGCAAGTCGGCGATGTAAAAGACCAGACATTCGGGATCACCACCGGCTTGCCTGTTGATATCATTCCTTTTTCAAATCCTTACTTGTTAAAAAATAAAGAGAAGCTGAAAGTAAAGATCTTATACAAAAAATCGCCTCTTGCGAACGCACTTGTAAAGGTTTGGCACAGAAAAAACGGGGAAACAAAAAAGATGGAGTTGGAATCGAATGCAAATGGTGAGGTCGTATTCCCCGTTACACTTTCCGGTAAATGGATGATCAGTACTGTAAAAATGGAAAGGGTTTTTGACAACCCGGTTTGTGATTGGCAAAGCTATTGGGGATCACTTACCTGGGGTTATGAATAGATGCCGGATATAATTGCTGTCGCATAAGATCTGCGACGCTGGCGAACTCAACGGGAATGGTTCATCGCTATAAAAAATCTCCTCTTCATTCACAATTCACTATTCACCATTCACTATCTTCGCCGGACTTTTAAAACGTTCTATGAGCATTCTTGTCAATAAAAATTCAAGAGTTTTAGTACAGGGGTTTACGGGCAGCGAAGGGACTTTTCATGCCACGCAAATGATCGAATACGGGACAAATGTGGTAGGTGGGGTTACGCCGGGTAAAGGCGGCCAGAAGCATTTGGACAGACCTGTTTTTAATACGGTTGCGGATTGTGTAAAAACCACGGGGGCAGATGTAAGTATCATTTTTGTACCGCCGGCTTTCGCCGCTGATGCTATCATGGAATCGGCTGAAGCCGGTGTGGGCCTGATCGTTTGCATTACGGAAGGAATTCCTGTGCAGGATATGGTGAAAGTGAAAAACTATTTGAAATCAACCAATGCAAGATTAGTAGGTCCAAATTGCCCGGGTGTAATTACGGCAGACGAATGTAAAGTGGGTATCATGCCGGGATTTGTTTTTAAGAAAGGAAGAATTGGTATCGTTTCAAAATCAGGTACGCTGACTTATGAAGCCGCTGACCAGGTGGCAAAGGCAGGTCTTGGAATTTCAACGGCTGTGGGTATTGGCGGCGATCCGATCATCGGAACAACCACTAAAGAAGCTGCTGAGCTTTTCATGAATGACGCAGCAACAGATGCGATTGTCATGATCGGAGAAATTGGTGGAGGTATGGAAGCGGAAGCAGCACGTTGGATAAAGGAAAATGGAAATAAAAAACCTGTTGTTGGTTTTATTGCCGGGCAAACGGCGCCACCGGGTCGCCGTATGGGACACGCTGGTGCTATTGTAGGCGGGGCCGATGATACCGCGGCAGCTAAAATGAGGATCATGAATGAATGTGGTATTCATGTTGTGCAAAGTCCTGCGGATATTGGAAAGAAGATGAAAGAAGTTGTTTCTAAATAGGCAATAAGCAATGGACAATTAGCAATGGGCAATAAACAATGGGCAATAAGCAAATCAACTTACTAAATATAAAAACGCCTCTTCAAATTGAAGAGGCGTTTGCCTATTGCTAATTGTCTATTGCCAATTAGAAATCACGTCCCTGGTAAGGCCTGTCATCACGACCCCAATCCCGGTCATTATCCCAACCGCGATCTCTGTCTCTCCTGTCGAATCTTCTTTCATCAATATCAACATATCCGTTGTACCCAACGGTGATACGAAGGTCATTGTTTCTTACATAGAAGTTCCTGGCAGAGACAAGACGCATTCTTCCAAAAAATCCGCGGCTTCTTTCATATACTTTGATCGAGTGCATGCCGGGACGCATCCTGTCAAGACGGATCGTGTTGTCATTTCGGTAAGTTCTGCCATCAATAACTATTTCATAATTCCTGTTTGATTTTATCGTTACTGATGGAGGCCTGCTTTCGGCTGCCATGGTTGATAAAGTGAGCAGTACGCCTGCTGCCATCGTCAAAATTGTTTTCATGTCTTTACATTTTTAAGGTTAACGGCCAGAGTTTACCGGTATCGCTCAGACCAATATTTAGTTCATACACCGGTATATTCTTTAATTATCTCAATCTTTCTTAGCTCCATTTCTTAACCAATGATCTCCATCCCATCCTTTGCCTTGCTTTCCGATGGTGATATAGCCCGAAAAGTTAACATCGATAGCAAGATCTTTATTCCCCAGCTCAAACTGTTTTGAAGAGACCAGCTTATACTTGCTGCCAAATAATCCTTTCTTTTTCTTCCATACATCGATATAATGTGTTCCTTTCTTCAGATCGGTTAAAGAGATCTTTTTCTCATTATCGAATTGTTTTCCATCGATCACTATCTTGTATTCGCCGGTTGAAGTAACGGTCACCAACGGATCTTTTTTTTCCGCAACAGCAACCGATGAGATCGAGATGAACGTGATTAGGGTCAAGATTGTTTTCATATGATTCGTTTTAGTTTTATTTGTATTCACGGATATATTCGCTCAGCTTTTCTTTGTTACTATTGAAAGCAAAGGCATCATTCATTATAAAATAATTTCCTTTGTCTGCTGTTTTGCCATATGCATACTTAGCAATGTCCAACCTGTTGTTTTCAAAAGTGAACAATAACACTATTTCCTTTACCTGCTGACTGGTGA
>DASVAM010000125.1:0-2031 GCA_036376375.1 Chitinophagaceae bacterium | reverse complement strand
AATGACCTGCCATTTTTTGATCCCGCTTTTCTTGCCATATCCTTCGGGTGCTGTGTACCTCCCTTCCGCTGCTTTGATTATTTCATCCACGGCTTCGGTAAGTCCCCTGTAATAATTTTCTTCTCTAAAATTGGGACGAAGTGTATTTTGAATGATCGACGATGTAATATAATCAGTCACCGCGCCTTCAAGTCCATACCCAACTTCGATCCGCATCTTTTTATCATCTTTCGCAACCAAAATGACGACCCCGTTATCTTTATCCGCCTGCCCCCCAACGCCCCAGTCTCTTCCTATCTGTAATGCCACATCCTCAATGGAGTTGCCTTTCAACGCAGGTATAATAACGATCGCTATTTGATTAGAAGTGCTTTTGTCATAAGCGATCAGCTTTTGCTCAAGAGCGGATTCCTGTTCAGGTGTAAGCGTGTTTGTTTGATCCACTACAAGCCCTTCAGCTAAAGATGGCTTTTTTGGAACGACATCAGTTTGCGCATATGCACCAACTGAATAAAGCAATAAAAGAAAAAGGAAGAATCTTTTCATGCAATCTTATTTACCGAATACGATATCGTCCGGCAATTCATTTTTATCGGTATCCTTATTATACGGAAAATGTTGTGTCAGCGCCACTCCAATATCCTTTACCACTTCGCTTATCCCGGCAGCATAATCTTCTTTGTTGAATTTGCTGATCATCTTTCTTGCTTCCGTGTTCCAAAAGTCATTTCCCAATTTGTTGTGAATGCCCTCATCTCCTAAAATAGCCAGCTGGTGATCTTTCATCGCTACATAAACCAACACAGCGTTCTTATCGGAGGTTTCATTCATTTTTAATTGAACAAAAATTTCTTTTGCCCTGTCAATAGCATCCATATAGCTGCAACGGCTTTCGACAAAGACTCTTACTTCACCGCTGGTCCTTTTTTCAGCATGGCGGACCGCTTCTATGATCTGAAGTTTTTCTTCCTCAGTAAAAAAATCTTTCTTTTTAAAAAATGAAAACAAACTCATTTATTAAATTTTACTTCTATTGGCTTTTCAGCACCGGCTACACTTTCAAACCCTTCCTTTTGTTTAAACCCGCTGATGCCGGCAACCATGTTTGCCGGGAAGGCTCTTACCGTCCTGTTATAATCATAAACAGATTCGTTAAAATCTCTTGCGGCAACAACAATTCTTCTTTCTGTTCCTGCTAATTGATCCTGTAAAGCCAGGTAAGATTTGAGTGCCTGCAATTCAGGATAAGCTTCTATAAGCGCAATCATCCTGTTTACGTTGACCGCGAGTGAATCTTGTAATTGCTTTTGCTTTTTATAGTTTTCAGCAGTTGGTTCCTGCTGCCCTGTACCGGCCAAAGCGCTGCTTCTGGCTTCGGCTACTTTTTGCAAAACAGACTTTTCAAATTCAGAAACACCTTTTACGACACTCACTAAATTTGGAATCAGATCCAGTCTCCGCTGGTAAGTTGTTTGCAGATCTGACCAATGTTGTTTTACCTTCTCTTCCTTTTTTACAAGTGAATTATACGTCACGCCAAAGTAAATGATCAGTACCACAAGAATGACTATGGGAATCAGAAATTTCTTCATCGCTTAAAACTGAACTTTAGGCGCTTTTTCCGCTCCCTGGTCTGCTTTAAATCCTTCTCTTGCACTAAAGCCAAACATTCCGGCAAATATATTTGTAGGAAATGACCTGACTTTGGTATTGTAAGTATTGACAGACTCATTAAACTTAGTTCGGGAGCCCCTTACGTCATTTTCAATACCCTCCAGCTGACCTTGCAGTTGCAAAAAGTTTTGTGTTGCTTTTAGGTCAGGATATCTTTCCACTGTCACCAACAGACGACTCAATGAACCGCTTAATTCAGATTGTGCCTGGTCAAATTTCTGAATATTTTCAGGGGTAAGTTGATCTGTTGTCAGGTTGATTGAAGAAGCTTTGGCTCGTGCCTGTACTACCTGGGTCAGGGTCGACTGCTCAAAGTTGGCTGCCCCTTTTACCGTATTCACAAGATTATCTACAAGA
>DASVAM010000124.1:0-8868 GCA_036376375.1 Chitinophagaceae bacterium | reverse complement strand
ACAAATATTTCATCCTGCTTGACGATGCTTTTTGCCATCCTGACGGCATGCCCAAGTCCCAGTCTCTCCGTTTGATGCACGAAATGAGACCTTAATTCCGGATGTTTTTGCTGTACATAATCCCTTATTTTATCACCCAGGTAACCGACAATAAAGATCACTTCAGTAATACCAGCTTCCCTCAACTGATCGATAATGATGCTTAGCACAGTTTTTCCGGCAAGTGGGATCAGTGCCTTTGGTTGGGTGTACGTGTGAGGACGCAGCTTCGTGCCTGCGCCTGCTACTGGAATTATTGCCTTCATTGTTGGTTTTAAAAGCCTGTGAATGTAGTGAATTATTAATAAACAAAAACTTATTAACTGCATCCCCCTTGCATTTGATGCTTTCTTATTTTTGCGGTTTAGATCATGGTGTTATCAACCGTTGTACAACTATTATGCTCCTGTTGCGGCGCTCCGTTCAACCGATCCAACTATAATGAACAATTGCGGTGCAGTTTGCACAGAGCATTGCAAAGGATTGCCCTCGTGTGCTGCATCGATTGTTTCGTCCTATTTTGCAGCATGCCGATGAAAACCGGGATGAATCAAGTCTATTTACCAACCAAATAATTTATTAGCATGTTAGAAATAGAAACACAAAAAGATACCGAGGTTTTTGATCTTCTTCATAAAGAACTCGAGCGGCAGCGGAATGGTATTGAGCTTATCGCATCAGAAAATTTTACATCATTGCAGGTTTTGCAGGCAATGGGCACTTGTCCAACAAATAAATATGCTGAAGGATACCCCGGTAAAAGATATTATGGCGGTTGCGAGGTGGTGGACGAAATCGAAACATTGGCAATTGAACGTTTGAAAAAAGTTTTCAATTGTTCCTGGGCCAATGTACAACCACACAGTGGTGCTTCTGCAAATGGAGCTGTGTTTCTTGCTGTAATGAAACCCGGAGAAAAATTTTTAGGTCTTGACCTTAGCATGGGCGGGCATCTTACCCATGGAAGCCCTGCGAACTTCAGTGGCAAAACTTACCAGGCACTTCATTATGGTGTAACAAAGGACGGGTATGTGGATTACGAACAATTGGAGGCAAAGGCAAGAGGAGAAAAGCCAAAGATGATCATTTGTGGTGCCTCTGCTTATAGTCGCGAATGGGATTACAAACGCATTCGTGCCATTGCTGATGAAATTGGCGCTATCGTATTTGCGGATATTGCTCATCCTGCAGGATTAATTGCAACAGGGTTATTGAATGATCCATTTGATCATTGTCATATTGTAAGCTCAACAACTCATAAAACTTTACGAGGACCAAGAGGCGGCATCATCATGCTTCGGCATGATTTTGATAATCCCTGGGGAATAAAAGATCCAAAAGGAAATTTAAGAACGATGACCCAGTTGTTGGATCTTGCGGTCTTTCCTGGCTCGCAAGGAGGCCCACTTGAACATGTGATCGCTGCAAAAGCAGTTTCATTTGGTGAAATACTTTCGGAGGATTTCAGAGCATATGGCAAACAAATTATCAGCAATGCACAGGCTATGGCAAAATCTTTTGTAAATCGCGGCTATAATCTTATCAGTGGCGGTACGGACAATCATTTAATGCTAATTGATCTTAGAAATAAGAATCTTACCGGCAAAAAAGCACAGGAAACCCTGGACAAAGCTCATATCACTCTAAATAAAAATGCTGTACCATTCGATGACAAATCTCCCTTTGTCACGTCTGGTATTCGTGTTGGCGTGCCCGCTGTAACCACGAGAGGTTTGAATGAAAAGCACATGGAAACCGTTGTTGAAATGATCGACAAAGTGTTGATGAATGCCGATGATGAAAAAATAATTGCTGCAGTAAGAGCTGATGTAAAGGAATTTATGAAAAAGTTTCCTTTGTATCCGGAATTAGGGTAATCAGTTTTGAGATGCATTGGCGCGGGTGGTGTTGACGTTGCCCGGAGTTGAGAAAAGTGTATAAGGATTGATAAAAAAACTTACCTTTCAGATACTTCACTCCATTAAATTCATTTCATTTATTCAAAACTAATTGAAATGAAAACCGAACTTCAACAACTACAGATCAAAGGAGCTGTATTGCAGGCCGGCGATGCAGAATACGATAATGCAAGAAAAGTATGGAACGGGATGATCGATAAAAAACCGGCATTGATTGCTCAATGCACCAATACAGATGACATCTGTGCGTGTGTAAAGTATGCAAGAAAAAATAATTTGATCGTTTCCGTTCGTGGTGGTGGCCACAATGTTGCGGGCAATGCAGTGTGCGACGGCGGGCTAATGATCGATCTTTCAAAAATGAAAGAAATAAAAGTAGATGTCGCTAACAAAACTGTAACTGCCGGGCCGGGTGTTATACTTCGTGAATTTGATGCCGCTACAATGCAGCATGGTCTTGCTACTACAATGGGTACTGTATCAGAAACGGGTATCGCAGGTCTAACCTTAGGCGGTGGGATCGGTTACCTTATGACCAAATTCGGTACGGCCAGCGACAATTTAATATCAGCAGAAATGGTAACTGCAAATGGTGAACAGATAAAAGTTGATAAGGACAATCATGCAGAGCTGTATTGGGCTATTCGCGGTGGTGGTGGCAATTTTGGTATCGTTTCAAAATTTGAGTACCGGTTGCACAATTTCGGTCCTAATATAGTGGGAGGTATGATCTTGTATCCGATGGAGCAGGCTAAGGCTGTCATGCAAAACTATAGAGACCATGCACGCAAAGCTCCTGATGAGCTGATGGCTTATACGGGATTTATTGTAACTCCTGATGGTGTACCCGTTACGGCAATAATTCCTGTATGGGTTGGCAACCCAAAAGATGCTGACGAACACCTGGCGCCACTTCGTAGTTTCGGAGCCCCGCTTGTTGATATGGTTACAGAAATGCCATATGTACAGATGCAGGCGTTGCTTGATGCGGCTGCGCCTTCTGGTATTCGTCGGTACTGGAAGTCGGGTTATTTTACCGAGTTATCAGATGAGTTGCTTGACATCGTTCTAAAACATGTTGCAACACGTCCATCGCTATTATCACCAGTTTTATTCTTCCATATGCGTGGTGCCGCTGCAAGGACTGCCGCTGAAGCAACCGCTTTTGGAAATCGCCGGGATCAGTGGGATAGTGATATCATCAGCCAATGGATCGATGCCGCCGATGATGAAAAGAATATTAGCTGGACCAGAAATTTCTGGAATGAGATAGAACCCTTAACAAATGGTGTTTATGTAAACCATCTTGGCGCGGATGACGATCCCCGGGTTGCAAATGCTTATGGAGCCAACTTTGAAAGATTAAAAGCAATCAAGAAAAAATATGACCCCGATAATTTCTTTAGAATGAACAATAATATCAGGCCTTCCTGATAAACAAGCTTCCCTTATTTTTGACGAAAGTTTCACCATGATCCAACGCATTCAAACCGTTTGGCTTTTTTTAGCAGCTCTTTTTGCCGCGCTTACTTTTAAATTTCCGTTTTATTCAGGAAATGTGATCAATAAAGAAAATGTGCAGCAATTTGAGAAGCTGGTGGCTTCTTCCAATTTTCTTGTCCTGATATTTACTGCAGGATTGGTTGCCGGTACAGTCATTATGATATTCCTGTATAAAAACAGAAAGCAACAAATGTGGCTGGTAGGTGCCGCTGCAGGGCTCTCCATAATAAACATCGTTCTTTATTTCACCGAACTGAAGAAATTTGTGAGTGGTAACATGTCGTTGACCGCAGTCTTTGCATTGGCGATCCCTGTTTTCCTCTTCCTGGCGATAAATGGTATCTGGAAAGATGAAAAATTAGTCAAGAGTCTTGATCGCCTTCGATAACTATCTCCCTAATTCAAATTCGTATGCGGTAACCGGTTTATTGCCTTTAGCAGTTTTCACTGTAATCTTATTCGTGATCGTGTAATCTTCTTTTTTATAAACGAAAGTATTGGCAGTACTGCTGATCAATTGATACCCGTTTACACTCAATTGCATTTTCAGATCTTCTTGTTCATTCTGTTCATAGGTTCTGTACAGGATCAATCTTGCGGTATCTTCCTCCTGATAAACATCCATAAAGCTGATCGACCGAAGCAGGTGTTTTACAAGATCCTTTCTTTCATAGGAAGTGTAATAGTAATTAGTATATCCTTTCCCAACCTCTTTATCCGCCAAATTAAACTTGTGATTTCTCAACAGGGTATCTGCAGAACGAACGGGGGCATTCAATATTTTTTCAAGCGAAATAATATCCAGCCGCTGTGCAAACAAGATCTGAGACCAAAAACAAACCAATACTAAAAACAGGAGCTTCATGACGGCAAACTAACTGAATTTGCCCGGCAATGACTGCATAGCTTTTGTTAAAGAAATTTCTAATACTTAATAAATGGAAATGTCTTGCGGCTATCGCCTTTTGTCATTACCAGGTAATAAGTACCGGATGTTAATTTACTTAGGTCCAAACGGTATTGGTTAGTACCTTTTTGCATTTGGATTGATTCAGTCCTTATGATCTTTCCTGTAACATCAACGATCTGTACACCTGCAGCACCGGCTTCACTTGTTTGCAAATTTGCTTTTAAAATATCATACACCGGATTCTCAAACTTTGCAACCAGTGTTGCTGTGACTGGCCTGAAGATCTTAATGACACGGCTATAAGTAACATTACCGTGAATATTTCCTTGCTTTAACCTGTAATATCCAATATACAATGGTTCATGATCTTTAAAGGAATATCTTTTTTCAACTGATGAATTGAGGGCACCTTCTACTCTTCCCAGTGTTGAGTAATTATTACCATCGGAAGATCTTTCTATTTCGAAGTATTGATTATTTGTTTCTCTGGAAGTCACCCAGGTGAGTAAATTAAAATCACCTCCTTTCCAACCTTCAAAACTTTTCATGCTCACAGAAAGTGGAGCCGCATTTATAGCCAGAATATCATATTTGCAATTAGAACCATAATAACCATCGATGGCAACATAAACTTGAGTACCGGCCGGCAGGCTGGTCGAACTCGCGATAACAGTTCCACCTGCCGAACCACTTTGGCCTACACAATTCGTTGGTGTCAAACTTCCACAACTACCCGTGAAGAATCCAATCTGAAAACCATAATTATCTGGAGAAGGGCCGGCAATAAATGTGTTCACATTGGCATTGTCACAATACATATTTGAAATCACAATTGATGAAACGCCACTCGTAAGAACTGTAAACGTGTACCATGCTGTATTCTCCAATGTACCTGCACACAAATTTGCAGGTGACACTTCAGTCGATCCAGAATTACAAGCATTGTTTTGATTCGGAGTTGATAATTCTTCAATACCAGTAGCACCGGCACAAAGATTATTAGAGGGTGCTTCGCTTTTAGCACAGATTTGTATTGACCCTGTAAAACCATTTTCTGTTCTTATTCTTAAATAATATGTCGTGTTTGCAGTGAAATTAGTACCAGTAATACTTCCATATTCCAGGTTGGTAGCCCAAATACCATCCCCGTCATCCATGCAAACACTATGAATATTTGAAAGACCGGTTCCTGCGGCTGCGGAACATCCTGTGAATAATGCTACTTCCATCTTAATATTGGAAAAGGTTTCCATATCCATGGTAACACAATCAGCATTAGAATTTGTAGTGAACTTGAACCATGTTACTCTTCCATTTCCCCCATACCCTTGACCACTACAGTGAACTGCATTATCTGTGGTTGACGAAGTATTATAAGTGTTGCAGTTTCCATCTAATGGGATTGTGATCGCATTTGAACAATTCGATCCTTGTCCAAGCGAGTTTGAAATGCAAAAAAGAAAAATACATGTGGCCAGCAAAATTCTCTTCATAATCAATTACTCAGGTGGTAATTTATAAACAAAAAAGTCATTCGCAGGAAATAGGACATAGAGTGTTTAGGAGGATCGGATCAGGAGATTTCAAGCGGGAATTGGAAAAAACGCCTTTAATACCGTACACAAGTTAAATTATAAGTTCTGTATTTTTCCCTGTCTCGTAAAATTCCCATGTCACAGGAATTTTGCCGTGATACTTTGTTTGCTTTTCTTAATATCGCCAGGTTTACCGGCGAAGACAACATTACCACCTTCATCTCCTGCTTCCGGGCCAAGATCAATGATCCAATCGGCACTGCGAACAACATCCAGGTTGTGTTCGATCACAATGATTGAATGTCCCTGTTCAATCAATGCATTAAAAGATGTGAGCAATTTTTTTATATCATGAAAATGAAGACCCGTGGTCGGTTCATCAAATATGAAAAGTATCTTGTTGGCATTCGCTCCTTTTCCTTTGCCAAGGAATGAAGCCAGCTTTACACGTTGGGCTTCACCACCGGATAATGTGTCCGACGACTGGCCAAGTTTTATATACCCCAACCCTACATCACTTAAAGGCTGGATAGCCCTGACGATTGAAGGTTCTGCCATAAAAAAGCTGATCGCTTCATCCACACTCATATCCAGCACATCAAAAATACTTTTGTCCTTATACTTCACCTCTAACACTTCTTCCTTAAATCTTTTACCACCACATGATTCGCAGATCAAATGCACATCGGCGAGAAATTGCATTTCGATCACCTGCTCTCCCTCTCCTTTGCAGGTATCGCAACGGCCACCATCAACATTGAATGAAAAATGTTTTGGCTCAAATCCACGCATTTTGCTCAGGGGTTGTTTGGAATATAAGTCTCTGATTTCATCATACGCTTTTATGTAAGTGACCGGATTGCTGCGGCTGCTTTTACCAATAGGATTCTGATCCACCATTTCTATCTGGGCAATCGACTCAATATCACCTGTAATCGTTTTATGCAACCCCACCTTATCGGCAAATTCACCTTTTATCTTTTGCAGGGCGGGGTATAAGATCTGTTTTACCAACGTAGTTTTGCCACTCCCGCTTACGCCACTTACCACGCAAAGCACATTCAGGGGAAATTCAACGTTGATGTTCTTCAGATTGTTCTGCTTCGCTCCTTCTACCTTAATTGACCGATTCCATTTACGTATTGTTTTCGGCGGCTCAATTTTCAATTCGCCTTTTAAATATTTGCCGGTAAGACTTTGAAAGCTTGAAATGATCTCATCATAATTTCCCTCGGCAACTATCTCACCGCCCAAATGCGAAGCCAATGGACCCATATCTATGATATGATCCGCTTCACGCATCATCATTTCATCATGCTCCACCACAACGACTGTATTTCCAAGATCACGGAGTTCTTTTAATACACGGATCAGGTTTTCCGTATCTCTTGAATGCAAACCAATGGAGGGCTCGTCCAAAATATAAAGGGAGTTGGTAAGATTACTGCCTAAATTTCTTGTCAGCTGTATACGCTGACTTTCGCCCCCACTTAATGAATTAGCCAGGCGGCTCATAGTAAGATACCCTAAGCCAACATTCATCAACGTGTTTAACCGGTTATGTATTTCGATCAGAATTCGTTTTGCCACTTCCCGTTCATAGCCAGAAAGTTTCTTTTCCAACCCGCTGAACCATTGTTGCAGATCTTTTACCGGAAGCTCGTTTAATTCTCCAATATGTTTTTCGCCTACTTTTACATACAAAGCTTCTTTACGTAAGCGGTATCCTTTGCAATCAGGGCAAGTTGTTCTTCCACGATAACGGCTCAGCATCACGCGGTACTGAACCTTGTACAATTGCGATTCCACATCTTTAAAAAAATCATTGATACCGATACCGTTTATTCCTTCCCACAAGAGTTTGTAATGCTTATCTGTAAGATCGCCGATCGGCTTATGAACAGGGAAACCAGTTCCGGCAGATACTTTTATAAACTGTTTTCTCCACCAATCCATTTTTTCACCGCGCCAGGCAGCAACTGCGCCGTCGTACACACTTAATCTCCTGTCAGGAATGACAAGGTCGGCATCTATTCCCAATACCTGGCTAAATCCTTCGCAGGTTGGACAAGCACCATAAGGATTATTAAAAGAAAAAAGATTCGGTGACGGTTCTTCAAATTGCAGCCCGTCCAATTCAAACCGGTTGTTGAAATGGTGAACCTTGACGGCCGGTGGGCTGGTGTTGAGCGGCGAACCTGGACTCCCGCCAGGGAGGTTCTCAATATGCTGTACCTCAAGGTATACATCCCCTTCACCTTCATAGAAGGCCGTGCCAACGGAATCCGATAAACGATGAAGATCATCTTCATCGAATTCTTTTCCTACTATTCTATCCACAAGAACATAAGTCATCAAACGTGAAACATGAGATGTGAGCATTGATTTTAATTCCTTATCCGGTAACTCCAGTAATTCCTCAATTCGATGAATTGTTCCTCCCTCACCTTTGACGTTGGACGTTTCATGAACATAGATTCTCGAAAAGCCCTTTTGTACAAGAATATTTAATTCTTCTTTCAGATCCCGGTTCTTATGCTGTTTCAAAGCAATTAAAATATAGACCTTATCTCCTTCGTTTAATTGCTTTAGAGCGTCCACCACATCTTTTACATCATCTTTTTTCACCTGTTTGCCGGAAATTGGGGAAAACGTTTTTCCGATCCTTGCATATAACAGACGGAGGTAATCATATACCTCAGTCATACTCCCTACAGTGCTTCGGGGAGTTCGTGTTATAACTTTCTGTTCGATTGCAATAGCCGGGCACAAGCCTTTTATGTAGTCCACATCCGGCTTGTTCATCCTGTTCAGGAATTGCCTTGCATAAGCACTCAGACTTTCTGCATAACGTCGCTGACCTTCTGCGTATAACGTGTCAATAGTGAGAGAAGATTTGCCCGAACCAGACACCCCCGTAACCACGATAAGTTTGTTTCTTGGGATTTCAAGACTGATATTT
>DASVAM010000119.1:0-17121 GCA_036376375.1 Chitinophagaceae bacterium | reverse complement strand
ATTGTGTAAATGGCACCGGAATAATTATCGTATAGATAGTTGAATGCATCGTTACTCTGCTCATTTAGCAAAATCACGAGTTCCTGCTCGCTATATTTGGTTGTTGGTTTCAAAAGTTGGTCAAAAGATAAACAAAAAAGTATCCCCTTGCGGCGATACTTCAATCTACGAAATATTTTCCCGACTAGTTTTATGCTACTTGTGCATCGTACGCTGCGGCGTCCATCAATGCTTCTACGTCAGCGGGGTTATTTACGGTCATTTTTATCATCCAACCCTCGCCATAAGGGTCACTGTTTACGGATTCAGGCGAGTTTGCCAGCGAAGCATTCAATTCCGTAATAGTTCCATCGACCGGCAAAAAAAGATCGGAAACGGTTTTTACAGCTTCCACAGTCCCAAATATCTCCCCGGCTTTTAAAGATTTCCCAACCGTTTCCACTTCTATGTATACAATGTCACCGAGTTCTCTTTGCGCATAATCAGTGATGCCAATGGTTGCCACATTGCCATCAAGCTTTATCCATTCATGATCTTTTGTATAGCGAAGATTAGCGGGAAAATTCATAACTAAAAATTTTGAGTTGCAAAGATTATGAAAACAGGTTGAAAAGCGTAAGAATTTTTTTGTATTTGCTCAAAGGTGAATATTGTGTTCCAAAGTTATTTGACCATTCACGCCTGGCTATTGACGATCTCAATACTTCTTACGTTTGATCAAATTCGCCTTTACGATCCGAACATCCTGCAAGGGACGATCCCGGTCCTGCGCCCTGCTAGTTTGTACAGAAGCAATCTTATCAACAACTTCTAATCCTTTCACAACCTCACCATAAACTGTATAGCCCTGGTCAAGATGAGGAATGCCACCGATCGTTTTATAAACTGCCCTTTGCTCTGCGGGTATTTTTCTGCCGTTTAATCTGAATCGTTCAACTGAGTCAAGCCCTGCATCTGTAAAAACTTTTCCTTGTGCCAGATAAAATTGACTGCCACTGCTTGCTTTTGCCGGGTTTATATTGTCGCCGGTTCTCGCCGCAGCGATCACGCCTTTTTTGTGAAATAAGGTTTTTCTGAATTCAGCCGGAACAGTATAACCGGGACCGCCATTTCCTAACGGTTTACCAGCTGCCGCTCTTTTGCTTTCTGGATCCCCGCCCTGGATCATAAAATCTTTAATGACGCGGTGAAATAAAAGACTGTCGTAGAAACCAACTTTTACCAGTTTTAAAAAATTATCGCGGTGCAGCGGCGTGGAATCAGATAAGCGGATGACAATATCACCCATCGTTGTTTGCATTAACACATCTCTTTTCCTGTCTTTCTTTTTTATCGTTGAATCTTTCTTTTGTGCAGATGCAGAAAAAGCAATTAAACAACTTAATAAAGTGATGATGCAATATTTCATAAAGTAATAGATTTAAAAATTACGATCCTCAAAATAAAGTAGAATATGATCTTTCATGAAATTTTCCTGTTCGATAGCTGTAAGTGGCGGCAATGATTTTAACTGACGAAAATGCGGCCAGCCGTCAACATCTTTTCCTTCCAGTTCATAATAGCCGCTTTGCATGAAAAGAGTACAAACTGCCACGTGCATCAGGTCCTGCTTCTGTTCTTTTGTGATCTTTTCTTTAATAAAACCTGTTTCCTGCATTCCGATCAGAAAAAGAATTGCTTCCATATCAGGTTTCTTGCCAAACCTTTCGGCAAGTTTCGCTTCCAGTGTCCACCATCTTGTTTGCAAATCATCTTTTGCCTGCATGCCGGCAAAGATAGCAGCCTTAAATTTGTCAAAATTGTTTAAATGAATTTTGACAAAGAAGGATTTACTATCAGCACTGAAAAAAACAAATTGGATATCAATGTAATTCATTCATTTCTTAATCGCACTTATTGGGCCGAAGGAATAACAATAGAGACTATCCGGCGATCAATTGAAGGATCATTATGTTTTGGCGTATTTGACCATGACAAGCAAATAGGTTTTGCAAGAATGATAACTGATAAAGCAACTTTTGCATATTTGGCGGATGTTTTTATCATCGAAGAATATCGTGGTCGTGGTTTGAGCAAATGGCTAATGTCCGTAATCATGTCCCATCCCGACCTGCAGAACCTGCGTCGGATGATCCTTGTGACCAAAGATGCTCATGGGTTATATAAACAATTTGGGTTTGTTCCTTTGATTAATGTTGAACGCTGGATGCAGAAACTTGACAATGATGTATACAAGAGATGATCAGGGTATTTTTTCAACGACAACGGCCGAGCCATAAGCCAACACTTCAGTTACGCCACCCATCACTTCATTGGCGTCATAACGCATGCTAATAATCGCATTCGCCCCTTTATCAGATGCGTTTTGCACCATTAGCTTAAATGCATCTTCCCTTGTTCTTTCGCATAGTTCCTGGTAAATGGATATGTTTCCGCCAAAGATCGTTTGAAATCCCCCGGCAATATTTCCCAGTATGCTGCGTGAACGAACAGTGATTCCCCTCACGACACCTAAGTTTTTCGTTACCCGATAGCCGTTCAATTCGATATTGGTGGTGACCATTGTTGGATCTATCATGCTGTATATTTTCATAAAAGTACATTGAATGTCTCACAGTCAACAATTACCTTTGCGCCTCCAGGGGAGTTCCCTGGGAAAATTGAAATTTGATGTTGCAGTTAGCTTTAATAAGAAACAATAAAGAAGAAGTAAAAGAAAGGTTAAGTGTCAAAAATTTTGCCGAACTAACTCTTGTTGATGAAGTTCTTGCCCTGGATGAAGAAAGAAAAAAATTACAGCTGGAATTTGACAGTACACAGGCCAAAGTGAACAGTACTTCCAAAGAGATCGGTCAATTAATGGCCAAAGGACAAAAAGAAGAAGCTGACAATAAAAAACAGGATGTTGCTACACTCAAATTATCGCTGCAACCAATATCTGACAGGCTTGCTGTCGTCGAGAAACAATTGCAGGATGTACTGGTAAAACTTCCTAACCTGCCATCAGATAAGGTTCCACCCGGAAAAACACCTGCAGATAATATCGTCGTCAGGGCAGGCGGAAAGGAAGCCAATCTTTCGAAGGATGCCTCACCTCATTGGGACCTGATAAAAAAATATGACATTGTAGATTTTGAAACCGGGGCTAAAATTACCGGCAGTGGGTTCCCGTTATACAAGGGAAAAGGAGCAAGGCTACAAAGAGCATTAATACAATATTTTCTTGATTTCAATACCGCTGCAGGTTATACAGAGTACCTGCCGCCATTTATGGTGAATGAGGTTACTGCTTACGGAACCGGACAGCTGCCGGATAAGGAAGGCCAGATGTATTATATGCAGGCTGATAATTTTTACATGATCCCAACCTCTGAGGTACCACTTACAAATATCTATCGTGATGAAATAGTGAAGGAAGAAAATCTCCCGATAAAGATGACAGCGTATTCTCCGTGTTTCCGCAGAGAAGCTGGTAGTTTTGGCAAAGATGTTCGTGGATTGAATCGTGTTCATCAATTTGAGAAAGTGGAGATCGTTCAATTGGTGCACCCGGAAAAAAGTTATCAGGTACTGGAAGAGATGGTGGACCACGTTGAAAAGTTATTAAACACAATTGATCTCCCCTATCGAATACTAAAACTCTGCGGCGGTGATATGAGCTTTGCATCTGCATTGACTTATGATTTTGAAGTTTTCAGTGCTGCGCAACAAAAATGGCTGGAGGTAAGTTCGGTTTCTAATTTTGAAACTTTTCAAACGAACAGGATGAAAATTCGTTTCAGGGATAGTGATGGAAAAATGCAGCTAGTGCATTCTTTAAATGGAAGCTCACTTGCTTTACCCCGTATCGTCGCTTCTATATTGGAAAATAACCAAACTTCAGCCGGAATAAAAATACCTTTAGCATTACAACCCTATTTTGGCGCAGAATCTATTTAAATGAATGGACGCTTATTCCGGTAAATATTATATCCAGGGTGGTGAAGAGCAGGCGGCAACAATTCTTTTTTTAAAAGACAGGCTTAGTATTGGACTGAGAGATGAGCATGGTGATCCCAGGATTGTTTATTGGCCATACGATCAAATAATCCGCGACAATTTTTGGAAACGGGGTCAGTCAATTGCACGTTGCGGAACATATCCTGTTCAAACGATAGAAGTGAACGAGAAAGAATTTGCTGATAAACTGGAATTCACAATCAAAGAACGAGAAAGATCTTGGATGGGGAAGTTCATGAACAGGAATCAATGGCGAATGATCAGAATATTGGCCATCTTTATTGTGATAGTTGTATCTGCTTATGTTTGGCTGGTTCCATTTCTTGCCGAACGATTGGCAAGGAGGGTCCCCATATCCTATGAAGAAAAGTTGGGGGATGGAATTTATGCGGCGATAAAGCCCGGGTTCAACATTGACGCAGGTAAAACAGCCTACATAAATGATTTTTTCAGAGAGCTGAATATCGATACCAAATATAATATCCGGATAACGGTTGTAAATGAAAATATTGCCAATGCCTTTGCAATGCCAGGCGGTAATATAATTGTATATGATAAGATAATCGCCAATATGAACAGCTATGAAGAGCTGGCCGCCTTGTTATCACATGAATTCACTCATGTAAACGAAAAACACACCACGCGTTCATTATTCCGGCAACAGGCCTCTTCACTTTTTATATCAATCATTTTCGGCGATGTTGGGACAATCGGTAATGTGATCGTTGGTAGCGCCGATAATCTCGAAGGACTAAGCTATTCCCGAAAGCTGGAGAAAGACGCCGATATAAACGGGCTAAAAATTTTAAGCGAAAGAAAAATTGATTGCAATGGGTTTGTTCACTTATTTGAATTGTTAGAGAAAGAAATAGGTCAGGCCGGTGGCGAATCAAATGAATGGATCAGCAGCCATCCTGATATTGAAAGGCGAATTGAATATACAAAAGCAAGCGACTTATTTAATAGGGAGGGTGTGGAAGTTAACGAAACCCTGAAAACCTTATTTATGAAAATTAAAACCGGGGATTAACGCTTACTCATAATCCGCCTGGGGTGCATCGATAATTGCGCAACCTTTAACCCGACTGAGCCCGTCTGGCCAAAATAACAACAGGCTTTTAACGTTTTAACCATTATATGCCTTTGTGTATGGTTTAAACTTTGTTTGCTTACGATCGTCTTAACCAAAATTTTTTTAATGCCTTCGGCTAATCAAATCAAAAATCAGCAACTGATGTGGCGGGCTGGTTTCGGCCCTGCTGTGGAACAGCTGGTTGACCTTTCCTCTGTTTCTCATAAGCAATTATATAAGGCTCTGCAAAAAGCTTCTTCCAAAAAGCCTGAGTATATCGATGTGGCCGATGACTTCCTCAAAGGATTATGGGCGGGCATTGACGAAGTTGGCCGCCAGGAGAAACTAAAAGAGATGAAGGAAGATGACAGAAAGAAGGTCCAGCAAAAGCAGCGTGAAAGTGTAAGAAGCCTTAACCTGAACTGGTTAAATGTGTTTGTTAATACAGACGCTCAATTGAGAGAAAAGATGGCTTTCTTCTGGCATGGCCATTTTGCCTGCCGCAATCTGAATGTTTTTTATCAGCAAGGTTTATTAGACGTTATTCGCCGTAATGCGCTCGGAAGTTTTCGTGACATGCTGCACGAGGTTTCAAAATCCGCAGCGATGCTCATCTTCTTAAATAACCAGCAGAACCGAAAAGATCATCCCAATGAAAATTTTGCAAGGGAAGTAATGGAATTGTTTACCCTGGGTCGCGGTAGTTATACAGAGAATGACGTTAAGGAAGCGGCTCGTGCGTTTACCGGGTGGAGCGCTGATCTGAAAGGGCAATTTGTTTTTCGCACTCGTCAGCATGACTTCGGAACGAAAACTGTCCTGGGTAAAACAGGGAATTACAGTGGCGAAGAAGTGCTTGATATTTTACTATCCCAAAGACAAACTGCAAAGTTTATCACGCAAAAAGCTTATAAATTCTTTGTAAACGATAAAGTTGATGAAGAAAAAGTGACTTGGCTTACCGATCGGTTTTTTCAGAGCACTTATGATATTGGCAAATTGATGGAAGATATTTTTACCAGCGATTGGTTTTATGATGAAAAGAATATTGGTTGTAAAATAAAATCGCCGATAGAACTGATAGCGGGGATACAAAGGATGTTGCCAATGCAATTAGAAAATGAAGAGGCAATGACTTTTTTACAAAGGGCATTGGGACAAGCGCTGTTTTATCCTCCTAACGTAGCTGGTTGGCCTGGCGGCAAGGCCTGGATCGATAGCAGTAGCCTGATGCTTCGTATGCGTATTCCTTTATTGATAAATGATGTTGACGAACTGAATGTAAAAGTAAAAGATGATGATGACCAGATGATGGGACGAAAAATACAGGAAGAGAAAATGAAGTCAATGGGCATTGCTAAACGATCTGTGATCAAAGCCAATATAGATTGGAAAGAATATTTAAAACATTTTGAGAAAGTGCAGAAGGAACAACTGATCGGATCGATTGCTTCAAATTTATTTCAGACAAAGAATAATGTCAGCAATGAATTGATAATGCATTATGCCGATGTGGGCAGTCGGCAAAGTTTTATTAAAACAGCCACGTTGCAATTGATGAGTACACCGGAATACCAGCTGTGTTAGGCCCCCTGTCCCCCGAAAGGGGGAACTTAGATCGGTTTTATATTTAGTATTTGAAAGTTCTTTATTTGTGAAGTCGATAGTTGTGTTACCAGCACCTGAATATCTATTTCTCTTTTGTTGCGTCGCACACTTCATCTTCTTGTTCGATATTCGGCTATTATTCTTAAAATAAAACCACTCGCTACTCTTTGGGCTGTGGGTGGAAAGTCTGCCCTTCGAAGGAGGTTGGAAGGGATTTATGATTGCGGATTTTAGATTTAAATCTGCAATCGTCAATCTAAAATCTAAAATAGTTGTCATGGTTATTAAGAGAAGAGAATTTCTGCAAGTCGGTTCCCTTGCTACCGCATCGCTGATGGTGCCAAAATTCTTAAAGGCACTGGAAGCAGGAAATAGGGTGCCTGCGGGAAACAAAGTATTGGTAATACTTCAGCTGAGTGGTGGTAATGATGGATTGAACACTGTTATTCCGTATCGTAATGATATTTATTATAGAGGAAGAAAAACGCTTGGTATTCAAAAAGCAAAAGCGTTAGCACTTACTGATGAAGCAGGTTTGCATCCGGCATTGACGGGTTTCAAAGAATTATATGATGATGGAAGTCTTGGTATAATGAACAGCGTTGGTTATCCCAATCCTGATCGCTCCCATTTTCGCAGTATGGATATCTGGCATACCGGAAGTGAAAGCAGGGAATATTGGACCACGGGCTGGCTTGGTCGTTATCTTGATGCCCAATGCAAAGGATGTGATAAGCCAACTTATGCCCTGGAACTGGATGATATGTTGAGTCTTGCCATGAAAGGGGAAGAGGCAAAAGCAATTGCCATGAAAGATCCGAAGCGTTTATTTGGAACGGCCAACCAACATTTTTTCAAAGATGTGATGCAGCAACATAAAGATGAGCCCGGCGAACAGCCTGTGGATTATTTATATAAGACGCTTGCCGAAACAGTTTCGTCGGCCGACTATATTTTTGAAAAAAGTAAATTTCATCCTTCAAAGGCTGATTATCCCAAAACAGACCTGGGTCAGAACCTTAAAACGATTGCATCGCTGATCTTCTCCGACATCAATACAAAGGTTTATTATGTGTCGCACGGAAGTTTTGATACGCATATCAACCAGCAATTCCAGCAGCAAAATTTATTCACACAAATGAATGAGGCTGTAAAAGCATTTACAAAAGATCTGAAGGATAACGGCAGGTTTGATGATGTGTTATTAATGACATTTTCTGAATTCGGGAGAAGAGTATCACAGAATGCCAGTGGCGGTACTGATCATGGCACCGCAAACAATATGTTCTTGGTGGGAGGAGGGATAAAGCAAAAAGGATTGATCAATGATATGCCTGATCTTTCTGATCTTGATGAAGGAGATCTGAAATATAAAGTGGATTTTAAAAACGTATACGCAACGGTTTTGAAAAACTGGTTAGCCGCAGATGATATGGCGATTCTGAAAAAGAAATATGATTATTTGAAGTTTGTATAAGCAAGAGTGCCGCATAACGGCACCGTTAATTTTGACATCAAACAATTTTCTTTTTTGCAATGGCGATGCGGTATAATACAAACCCCATTACGGCAAAAAAAGCTACCCCCAATAGATAATAAGCCTTTTCACCGAATGCTCCGGCGATTCCCTCCTCAGCATTTACTTTAGCTAATCCTTTACTTATCGGATCACTGGCGGAAAGGAAGGCAACAATGACTCCTGCGATAGCTCCTCCTGCGACCAATCCCGTGGCAAAAAGATTTCCCTTACCCAGGTCTTCTTCTTCAGGGGCCACATGCACGTTTTGTTTTTTATTTCTCCATTCTGCAATACCGCGTATGGCGCCGCCAATAAAAATCGGGAGCGTTGTAGAAAGGGGAAGATATAAGCCAATTGCAAAACTCAACGCTTTAATCCCGCATAACTCCATTACAATCGCAATGAAAACTCCTACCAATACAAATTGCCAATCAAGATTAAATGACAGAATTCCTTTGATCAATGTTGCCATTAATGTTCCTTGTGGCGCCGGGTATTTATCGGTGCCAATGGCATGATGAATATTTTGTGATACCATCTCCGCAGTGGGCGTATCAAGTATTTTTATAGTCGCCCCGATAGCTATTGATGAAACGATTGCCCCGACAAACAGCGATAGCTGTTGATATCTTGGTGTCGCCCCAACTATATAACCGGTTTTCAGGTCTTGTGAAGTGGCTCCTGCATTTGCAGCTGCAATACAAATCATGCCGCCAACAACTAATGCCATTGGCTCATACACATGTCCGGTCCATTTTACTGCTATAAAAATTAAACAAGTTCCCATCAATGTCGCAATTGTCATTCCACTGATAGGATTATTTGAAGAACCAATCAGGCCGACAATGCGGGAAGAAACCGTTACAAAGAACGCTCCGAATATTATTACAAGTAATCCAAGTAATAACTTGCTTCCAATGTTGGCACCTGGGATAAGATTACCCGGCATTAATGCAATTATTAAAACAAGGATCAGGCTTCCAATACCGACGACTTTAAGTGAAAGATCCCGGTCGGTTCTTTTTATACTGTCTTTAGCTAAGGATTCACCTTTCAATGAACCAAGGCTTCCTTTAAATGATGAAACAATAGTCGGAACTGTTTTTATCAACGTAATAAATCCGCCGGCTGCAACGGCACCGGCACCGATCTGCCGAACATAGGCACGATAAATTGCAACTGACCAGTCTGTGAAATTGTGAGCAACAGGATCCCATCCGCCGGGCCCACCTGCTGTACTCAGGTCTTTTAAGTATCCAAGTTTTACAAGTTGATTCGCGATCATATCCGGCGGCACCAATGAAGCGAGTAGTGGATTAAAAACAAGCCAGGCCAAAACACTACCTGCTACCAATACCCCTGCGATCTTTGGACCGATAATATAACCGACCCCCATATATTCAGGCGTTATTTCGCCACTGACTTTTGCAGCAGGAAAAAATTTGTTTGCCTGCTTTGTCATAAATGCAGGTGTTTCAGCGATCACATGAAATATTTTTTGCAACATGGCATACGCAAACGCAAACCCCAAACCCATGAAAGCCGTCTTTGCAAACTCACCACCTCTTTCTCCTGCTTTTAAAACAGAAGCACAAGCGGTTCCTTCAGGATAAGGCAACACGCCATGCTCTTTTACAATTAAGGAACGGCGGAGTGGTATCATCATTAATGTACCGAGGATGCCACCAACAATTGCAAGGATTAAAATAGTGAAGTAATTGAAAAAATCGGCGCTGCCTGGCTGGCTCAAAAATAAAAATCCAGGTAAAGTAAAAACAACACCTGCAGCGATACTTTCACCGGCAGAGCCCGTGGTTTGTATTATATTATTTTCAAGAATGGTTGTTTTCAACAATTTTCTTCCAAGGGTAATGGCAATTACTGCAATAGGAATGGAAGCTGAAACGGTAAGACCCGCTTTTAATGCGAGATAAACAGTTGCGGCACCAAATACAATTCCAAAGGCTGCACCGGTTAAAACAGATTTAATTGTGAATTCCGCCATATTTGTTTCAGGAGAAACAAATGGCTTGAAAGAAGATTGCTGATCAGCCATAACAGTTGGTTTGGTTATGGGAAGATAGTAAAAGAAGTCCGGAGTCAGTAGTCAATAGTCTATAGTCAAGAGTCCGTGGTCAGAAGATGAAAAGAAAAATCTATTAAAAGCAAGTCGGGCTAACGACTATGAACTAACGACTCCTGATTAATTATGTCACTCCTTTTTCTTTCATAATACGGTTGAGCCATTTTAAAATTGCAAAGCAAACAGCTGCTGCTCCCATCAGCAAAATAAAATTGAGCCAGAAAAAATTTGCCTTGTGGTCATAACCATCCCACATAGTAGCCAGCACTCCCGAAAGCTTATTGCCAATAGAGGTGGAGAGAAACCATCCTCCCATCATCAGTGAGGTGATTCGGACCGGGCTTAATTTGGAAACGATCGAAAGTCCCATTGGGCTGAGACATAACTCACCAATGGTAATAACACCATAACTGGCAATCAGCCAAAGCACACTTGCTTTTTCAGTACCATTATTACTTGTATATACAGCGCCTACCATTACCAGGGCAGACAATCCTGAAATAAAAAGTCCGATTGCAATTTTTGTAGCCGTAGATGGTTCACGATTTTTTCTTCTTAACCATGAAAAAAAAGCAATGATAAGTGGAGTAAGTAAAATCACCCAACCAGGATTAATTGATTGGCTAAGATTGGTTGCCCAAAGACTTATGGTACTTCCTTCTGCCGGCTTCTTTTCATCCGGTACATTTTTAAAATAAGGAGGATAATTAAATTCTTTTACCACGTTACCATCTTCTTTTTGCAACCGGAACTGTTCATCATATTTTGCCACCGAATCTTCTTTATAGGTAACAGTTTGCGCAAGTTTTACGCCATTAAAAACGTTTTCCGTCACACCAGCCACTTCACGATCAGTATAACGATCAGCCCAGGTAGTCAATGCAGAACCATTTTGTTTGAACACCGCCCAAAATAAAATAACCACCGCGAAAATTGAAAGCAAAGCTGCTATCGGTCTTTTTTCGTTCTTATCTGCCGACACATAAATAGAGGTATAGAAATAAATGACCGGTATGCAGGCAAAAATGAAAGCATCCGTTGATGGAGAACCCACGAGAGGATGACCGAGCAATTTCATGGGGAGAATCCATCCAATAACGCCGGCAATAATTGACGGCACCAGGATGAGTAAAGTAATTTTTGTGAAAGACATGTCACCCTCTTTCACACCTTTCTTTATATCATAAGCAGCATAGTGTTTGGTACCTGCCAGGAAGACAATGACACCAATGAACATACCTACACCTGCGGCGGCAAATGCATAGGCCCATCCGTATATGATATACAAGGCAGCGCCAAAAAAATTACAGATAAAAGCGCCGACATTAATACCCATATAAAAAATGTTATATCCCTCATCTTTTTGTTGTATATGTTGTGGCGTGGTGTATACGTTTCCAAGAAGTGTAGAAATATTGGGTTTAAAAAAACCGTTGCCGAGTATCACCAGCGTCATTGCAATGTAGAGCACCGTAAGATTATGAACCCCCATCAACAGGTAACCAATACCCATCATGATTCCTCCCATGATGATTGATTTTCTGTAGCCGAAATAACGGTCGGCAAGCAAGCCACCTAAGAAAGGAGTAAGAAATACAAGGCCGATAAATGTCCCGTAGAGGTCTGCTGACTCAGCTTCGGTCATGGCAAAACCTTCTTTTACATCTTTTAAATAAAGAGTAAAAATGCCGATCATCAGGTAATACCCAAATCGTTCCCACATTTCAGAAAAGAAAAGAAAAGGTAATGCTTTGGGATGTTTCTTCCACATGGCAGGTCATTTTGTAAAGGAAGATAAGGAAACAAATTTTAGCAAATAAAAGGTGGCCGGGGCCACCTTTACGTATTTTTTTAAAACCATTATGCAGATCCGGTTTTTTCCCTGGTGATTTGTTCCAGCGATCTTATTTTGGAGAAAATTAGTAAACCACCCAATATCGCCGCTGCGGTAATAATGCCAAAGAAGACTTTTTTATCTGGGATTTTATCCCAGAAGCTGGCCATTACTCCCGCTACTTTACCCCCCAATGAAGTTGATAAAAACCAACCACCCATCATTAATGCAGTTAATCGCTGCGGAGCCAATTTAGATGTAAAAGAAAGACCGATCGGGCTCAAACAAATTTCACTTACGGTAAATACACCATAAGTGAGGAATAGCCATATCGACGAAGCTTTATGTGTATAAATACTTGGCACCGACATAACGGCAAATACCATTACCAATGCGCTAAGACCCGAGATGATAAGGGCCCATGCAAATTTTTGGGCAGTGGAAACAGGCTTACCCCTCCTGGCCATGTAGGCAAAGAACATGATTAATAAGGGTGTAAATACCACAATGAAAAATGGATTGATGGATTGGAAGAGTTCGGTATTACCAACTTTTGCCAGACCGTCAGCCGGCCAATCGTCTTTAGGTATGTTTACAAAATAAGGATCGGGCCCCATTGTTTTGATCGGGTTTCCTTCAGCATCAAGTACAGGTCTCATGTATTGATCCAAAGAATCAGTTTCTCTGGGTGAAGTCGTCAAATTCTGAAGTGTATAAACTGCATCGGCAGGATCCTCCATAAATTTTGGGATCGATCTGTCCGTATGTGTCTCGGCCCAAATGGTTAAACCAGTGGAATTCTGATTATAAATTGTCCAGAAAATAATTGAGATAGTGAAAATGAATAGCAATGCACCGATTCCTTTTTTATCTTCCGCGCTTCCTTTTCTCCACAAATTCGTATAGAAATAAATGACTGGTACACATGCAAGGATAAATGCGTCATTTGAATCCGAGCCCATAAAATTTCCCGGGAGGAACCATCCAACAATTCCAAACACGATCATGGGTAGAAAAACGGAAGTGAAAATGGTAGATATTGGCATATCGCCGGGCTGCATCGGTTTCTTGACATCATATTGCCTTACATGTTTAAGATTGAAAGCGAGCCATATCAAACCAAGCACTAAGCCTACACCTGCTGCAGAGAATGCAGCACCCCATCCGATCTTGTTTCTCAAAATAGCGGCCGCAAAATTGCAGATCAGCGCTCCAATATTAATACCCATATAAAAGATATTGTAGGCATTATCTTTTAATGGCCGAAGCTCTTCCGTGTTGTACATATTACCGAGTAACGTAGAAATATTCGGTTTGAAAAAACCGTTACCAATGATTATACAGCCCAGCCCAATATACATGGCAATATCGGTGGGAGCGGCTAACAGGAAATAACCAGTAGCCATCAAAGAGCCTCCCAGAAAAATCGATTTAATATAACCAAGATACCTGTCCGCCAAAAGGCCGCCTATAAAAGGAGTCAGGTAAACAAGGGCTATAAAAGTTCCAACGATATCGGCTCCCATCGCCCTTGGCATATCCTTACCGTTATCACTTATCAGATAAAGTAAAAGAATACCGACCATTAGGTAATACCCGAACCGTTCCCACATTTCCGTAAAAAAAAGAACCATTAACCCCCTAGGATGCTTGCCAGTTTTTGCGGCTTGACTCATACAATTTTTTTTATATTACTAATCAGAATTGGTGAATATATATTATACCAAAATAAAGAAAATCTTTCACTAAGTAATTTTTCATACATGGTTTAACTTTCTTGCCCGATATTCGCAATGCTATTAAATACCAACATCCACTATGCGAATCCTCTTACTTGGTTCAGGCGGTCGTGAACATGCATTTGCATGGAAGATCTCTCAAAGTCCCCTTTGCGAAAAGCTATTTATTGCACCCGGCAATGGCGGCACTTCCCGATGTGGAACGAATCTGGATTTCGGTGTGAATGATTTTGATGCAATAAAAAAATGTTGCATCGATGAGAAGATCGATCTCGTTCTTGTTGGTCCGGAAGAACCGTTAGTCAAAGGAATTACTGATTTTTTGATCAATGATCCACAACTCAAAGATCTGGATATTATCGGCCCCTCAAAGAATGGTGCACAGCTCGAGGGCAGCAAAGCCTTTGCAAAGGCTTTTATGCGGAAGTATAATATCCCAACTGCTGCCTATGGTGAATTCACATTAGACAATTATAAAGATGGCGTTGATTATATTAATAAGCACGCATTACCGATTGTATTAAAAGCCGATGGCTTAGCCGCCGGCAAAGGCGTCGTCATTTGCGAAAATTATATTGAGGCCTTAGCCGAGTTTGAGTTAATGATACAAAGAGCAAAGTTTGGCGATGCAAGCAGGAAAGTAGTAATCGAGGAATTTTTACAGGGCATTGAGCTTTCTGTTTTTGTTTTAACGGATGGAAAAAATTATGTGTTGCTGCCCGAAGCAAAGGATTATAAAAGGGTAGGCGAAGAAGATACAGGTCCGAATACAGGCGGTATGGGTGCTGTAAGTCCTGTGCCATTCGCAGATGAGATCTTTTTAAAGAATGTGGAAGAGAAAGTGATCAAGCCAACGATCCATGGATTGAAAGCAGAAAACCTTGAATACCGTGGTTTTATTTTCTTTGGATTAATTAAAGTGGGCGATGAGCCTTATGTGATTGAATACAATTGTCGCATGGGTGATCCGGAAACAGAAGTGGTGATCCCGAGATTGAAAAATGATTTTCTTGCCATGTTAGTAGCCGCCACCAGGCAGGAGCTTAATAAAATAAAAATTGAAGAAGATGATCGTTTTGCCTGCACAGTGATGGCGGTCAGTGGGGGTTATCCCGGCGATTATGAGAAAGGTTATGTCATTCATGGACTCGATAAGGTTGACACAGCCGACAGTATTATATTTCATGCCGGCACGGTGACAAAAGACGGAAATCCGATAACGAATGGCGGCCGGGTTCTTTGCATCACATCTTTTGGAAATTCAATTTTCGAAGCGGTTGAAAAGTCCAAAGAACAATTACAAAATGTTTCATTTACAGGAATGGCTTATAGAAGGGATATAGGTTATGAATTTGAGTAAAATTCTTATCATCACCTCTCTTCGCACTCTTCAACGTTCAGTATTTCTTTTCAACTTCTTCGTGAAACGTGAAATGTCAAACGTGAAAGGTGAGCTGATTCCTAAAGTCTCGCGTTTCACCTTTTACATTCGAAATTCTAGTCAGCTTTATTGTCTCACAGATTTCACAGAAACCCACAGAAAATTAATCCGTGCAAATCTGTGTGATCTGTGAGATACAATTCACCATTGACCATTCACCATTCACAACTACATTTGCACAAACACTCCCGATGGCCGATATGCATTATCACGATTACCTGCAACTTGATAGGATCCTCAATTCGCAATTTCCTGAAAGTGATAAGCAGAACCTTTCTGCACATGATGAAATGCTTTTTATCATCATTCACCAGGCTTATGAACTTTGGTTCAAACAGCTTCACCATGAAGTGGATGCAGTGGCCGGCATTATGGGCAAACCTGCACTTAATGATAATTCACCTGAATTGCAAACCGTCGTGCACCGGCTCAACCGGTGCATTACCATTTTAAGAGTGCTTGTTCACCAGATCGATATCATGGAAACCATGACGCCAATGGATTTTCTTGATTTCCGTGACATGCTTCGACCTGCATCCGGTTTTCAAAGCTGGCAATTCAAACAACTTGAAGCAAAACTCGGATTGAAATTTGATCAACGACATGGCAAAGAATATTATACATCTCAGCTAAGAAAGGAACATGTTGATATTATAAAAAGCTCTGAAGGAAATAAATCATTACTTGAACTCGTCAACAATTGGCTGGAAAGAATGCCGTTGGCGCCGGCATTATCAGATGATCCAGATTCCTTCTGGCAAGTTTATCGCAAAAGTTACCAAAACAGTCTTGCAGAAGCAGAAAAGGGTAACCTATCGGCACTTGATGAAGTTTTTTTCAACTGTTCATCACCCACAAGTCAAAGTTCACAGCTTTCTCCTGCCGCTAATCGCGCGGCTCTCTTTATCATGCTTTACCGCGGTTACCCATTATTACAACAGCCTTTTCAATTACTGAACTGCTTATTGGAAATAGATGAACAATTGAGTTCATGGCGTTACCGGCACATGAATATGGTACATCGCATGATCGGAACGAGGATTGGTACCGGTGGAAGTTCCGGGAAAGATTATTTAAAATCAGCTGCTGACAAACACTATATCTTTCGCGAAATTGCCCAGCTAAATAGTTTTCTTATTGAGAGAAGAAAGCTTCCTGTTCTTTCAAAGGAAATGGAGATTCGATTGGGGTTTGCTCATCAATAAAAAAGAATGAGGCATCATTTAATACCTCATTCTTTACAATTAACCTTATCGCTAAAAACTAATCAGACCTGTTTAAAAAGTATAACGAATTCCAATTCCGCCATAGTGTGAGAAGCCTACATATTCTCCAAATTCAAATGAAGGCTGCCAGTCGATAGAAACGTTAATAGGAGCACCATTAAATTTATAGTCAAGACCGAGAACCCCATCGATACCAATAAAAACGCCATCGATATGGTTATTATGATGATCGTGATAATCGTAAAAACCAACATGGGCGCCGGGTCCAACATACCATTTCAGACCCTGAGCATCTGCGAAATTTCCATGGATTTCATACAAACCGGTAAAACGAAAACCGTGATTCCAGAAATAGGCAATGAATTCACCAGCATGGTTCTCGGTAAAAAAATGTTTGAATGTTATACCGGCACCATCCCAAAATTTTACCCCCAGGGCGGATTTGTAAGACGAACTGTTTGTAGTTCGGTTCTGTGCCTGCGAAAAAAAGAATACAAAAAGAGTAACGGATAGCAAAAAGGCCTTTCTCATAAAAAATTGATTTTTAATTACTGTTTCAACCCCATTTTTCGTGCCAGAATAAGCCAGATAAACAGGGGT
>DASVAM010000112.1:0-9796 GCA_036376375.1 Chitinophagaceae bacterium | reverse complement strand
TATTTTAGAAGTTTCAACGAAATGCGTGCCAATTAGATTTATTGCTGAATTTTTAAGAGACAAGGCCTATTTTTTTCTCCTTATCAATTTTTCAATTTCAACCGCTACAAATATCAATGCAGATGCGCCGCCTACTATCATGAATTCCCCAACGTCTAATGGCTCTGTTTTGAAAACTGATTGAAAGAACGGAACATAAGTGATCGCCGCTTGCAGCAATAAGGTCATTAATACAGATCCGATCAACAGTTTATTTGAAAATAACCCGATACTAAAAAAAGATTGTTTCTCAGATCTTATAGCAAGCACATGGCCCATCTGGCTTATGCATAAGAAATTAAAAACCATCGTTTGCCAGGGCATGTCATTCCTGATTGCCCAACCTTGTAACGATAAGGCGATGCCGGCCATCAATATTCCAACCCAGATCATATGCAATCCCCGGCCCTCAGCAAAAACCGTTTGCTGGGGAGGTCGCGGTGGTCTTTTCATTATATCCTTTTCCGCTTTTTCAAATGATAAAGAGATCGCCGGCAAACCATCTGATACCAGATTTATCCAGAGGATATGAATTGGCAGCAACGCCACCGGCAAACCAATTAATGGCCCAAGGAGCAGCGTCAATATCTCACTTGAATTTGTCGTCATCAGGAATTTGATAAACTTCAGTATGTTATCGTAGATCCTTCTTCCTTCCCGTACTGCCTTTACAATCGTTGAAAAATTATCATCCAGCAATATCATATCGGCCGCTTCTTTTGAAACATCTGTGCCTGTAATACCCATCGCAATTCCAATATTTGCTTTCTTTAATGATGGCGCATCGTTTACACCGTCACCCGTCATTGCGACGTAGTGGCCTTTTTGTTGTAATGTTTTTACGATCTGAAGCTTTTGTTCGGGGGAAACCCGGGCGTACACTTTTATTCTTTCCACCTTAGACTGAAAATCTTCTTCTTCTAACTTGGCAAGCTCCTGCCCGGTTACTACCAGGTCCTTTTCGCTCCTTAAAATTCCGATCCGCCCGGCAATGTTTTTTGCTGTAAGGGGATGATCGCCGGTGATCATTACGGGAATGATGCCCGCTGTTTTACATTGTCCAACTGCATCAACAACTTCCTCTCGGGGAGGATCGATAATCCCTGCCAATCCCAGAAATTCAAGTCCGGTTTCGTGAGATTCACTTTTAGGATCTGCTGGTTTTTCATTCCAAAAGCGAAAAGCAAAACCTAAAACCCGCAGTCCTTTACTTGCCATTTCATCCACCTTCTTTAACAGTTCAGCACTGTCGGTTTTTTTGCAACTTTCTAACAAAACATCTGGTGCTCCTTTTGTAAATGAAATTATTTTATCATGGTGCTGGTGAAATGTCGTCATCAATTTTCTCTCAGAGTCGAACGGGATCTCTGCAAAGCGTGGCGATTTTTCCGGATGAATATCCTGTTCTCTTGCTATTTCCAGCAAAGCGATTTCAGTACTGTCGCCTTTTATCTTTTTTTTGTCGTCTACCACGGCATCATTGTTCAACGCAAATGCATGCAATAATAAATTACCGTCTTCTTGTTCTTTAAGTTTGCTGAACTCTTTTTGAGAATATAGTTTGTCGTTGACAAGTACTTCTTCAACATGCATTTTGTTTTTTGTAAGGGTACCAGTTTTATCGGTGCAGATATAGGTGACCGACCCTAAGGTTTCCACCGCCGGTAACTTTCTTATAAGACTATTTAGTTTGATCATCCTTTTTGCCGCCAATGCAAGCGAAATTGTTATCACGGCAGGCAACGCCTCGGGTATGGCAGCCACTGCCAGTGAAATACTGGTAAGCACCATTTTAGCAATGTCCTCACCGCGCAGCCAGCCTGCGATAAAAAAGAGAACGCACAATACCAGGACCAGAAGAGAAAGTTTTTTTCCAAATGAGGCCATGCGCTGCTGCAATGGAGTAAGCGATTCACTCTCCTGTAGCATTTTAGCTATTCGTCCAAGTTCTGTTTTCATGCCAGTTGCGAAGACAACACCTTTGCCACGACCATTTGCGACGAAAGTTCCTTTGAAAGCCAGGTTTTTCATATCGCCAATCGGCAGCTCATTATCTTCCAGCACATCGCTGATCTTATCTACAGCAACTGATTCACCCGTCAACGCTGCCTCTTCTATTTTCAATGTATTTGACTCAATAATGCGTACATCAGCAGGAACAGCGTTCCCCGCTTCCAGGACGACAAGGTCACCAGGTACCAATTCTGTGGCAGGCAGTGTTGTCAGATGGTTATCACGGATGACTTGTGATTGTACGATCGCCATTTGCTTCAATGCTTCCATTGCTTTTTCGGCCCTGTATTCCTGAAAAAAACCGATCAGCGCATTTAACACAACGATGATGAGGATGACAATTGTATCAGTAATATCTCCAATGATGCCAGATATAATTGCAGCGGCCAGTAAAATCAGGATCATTAGATCCTTAAACTGCATCAGGAGCATGCTGCCGATCGTTTTCTTTTTTCCTTCTTCTAATTCGTTAGGGCCGATCTTATGGAGGCGGCGCTTCGCCTCAGCAGCAGATAGTCCCGTCTCTCCCGATCCGGTTTTTTTAAATACCTCTTCTATTTTCAGTTGATACCAGTTCATTTGAACAAGAAATTTTTTCCGGGATAGCTTAGCCATCTGAACGGACATCAAGATTACAAATACTTTTCAATATGTTTTGACGAAGTGATCTAAACCGTAAAAGAAAATGAGAGGACCTCAAAGGGATCTTTATTTTTTATTTTGCTGTTGCTTGACTATTTCCCTTATTGAAATACCATTGATCATAACATCTTTCAAAACTGACTCACCATTTTTAATATTAACCAGGGCATAGGCGAATTGGCTTGAATCTTCCGATACGCGATTGTATGTCAGTTCGGCTTCGTGGGCTTTTGATTCCTCCATATAAAACCTGTCGAAAGGAAACTCAATCGAAAGTTTGGAATCGTTGCAATTAACGTAGCCTGCCTTAGCGATCAAATAATCCTCGCTCCCCCGTGGCCGTTCTCTTGAAGGTGAGGAGATCCTCGCGAATCCATTACTATCTGTTGTAAGAAGAACAAAAACCTTTTCACCATTTGTCCAACTTTCTTTAGTTTGAATTTGGACGGCGTTATCATTGAAAAGGAGGTCAATATATTTCCCTCTAAACGGATCATTCGGGTCAATTGGGGCCGTTCTAAATCTAAATTCTCTTCCAGTGTTCAAAACTATGAACCTGTCTATAATGATCCTGGCAGGAACATATAATTGCACGAGCGCAATGGGTATGAAAGCAAGGACAAATATCATTTTGCTATTCATTTGCTTTTCTTTTTTTCAACATCCAGTAATTTGTTGCAAAGAATCCAATACCAGCAGAAACAAAAAGGATTCCCCTGATTACAAAACTCAGATCAGAATCAAAAAATCTGCAAATGACCAATGCCATAATGATAAGAAGCCCGTAGTTCAGAACTCCAAGATGATCCAGCTTTGCTCCTTGTAATATCGTTGTTATGCCGAGCGCAAAAAGACAGAGATTGATCAGCACTACGGCAGCTGAAGAAAACAGCCCGAGCATAAATGTTATAATGAAAAGAACCGAAACAAGGGCTATCGGTTCGATTTCTCTTATTGTTTTGTTTCTCGTTTGCAAAAAAAGAATAATAAATCCTGTTAAGGAGATGGCGGCCGATGCAAAAAATTCCGGCGAGGATAGCAGTTCATTAAAACTAAACTCGCGGGTTCTCAGATCACTCCAAAACCAATCAAAGCTTAGTATAAGAAGTAATACAACTGTGCTTAAGGACCCCAGTATTTTATATCCATTGTTTCTGAGTTTTTGACGTTGGAAAAAACGCGAACTGCCGATCAGACAGAACAATCCGAAAAGACTGAAATAAGCAATGTACATCAGGTCTTCAGCATTTTTTGCCACTGTACCAAGTGAAACCATAAGTGAAACCGGAACGATCCAGTTGTGAAAGATCATAAAATTGCTTTCCGGCTTTTCTTTATACAAAAAATAGTAGTGGGGTAGAGCTGCTAAAAACAATAACCAGTATAAATATGATTCGGATGACGGATAGGACCAATAGCCTCCTTCGCATGCATAATAAGTCACCCCGATTAAATACAATAGTGATGTTATAGAAGATCGCATAATATAGATCAGTGGGAGACAAAGAAGCATCCATGTTAACAGGAAAGAACTTAAGTTTCCCGGTATATTATAGATCTGTGTGATCAGAGACAGACAGGCGCCAACTGCAAAAAATAAAAAGGCTGAAGCACTTTCTCTCCATATTACACTATCATTCTTTTTGATCAAAACAAATCCACATAGCATTTGCCCAAATACAAGTGGCAAAAAAGCGAAGAATGATTTTGTTGTTCTTGAAAGATCATCCCAGTTATGAGCGACTAATAAGATTATTCCAAGGCCAACTAAAATTGCACCGAATATTCCAAACACTATAAAAATCCGGTTCGTTGAATTCTTTCTTTTACTGGCATAATAATTATGGATCTTATCTGCTGTCTCCTGAGAGATGATGCCAGCACTTAATAGATCCGGTATATCTTTTAGCATGTTCATTATACAGTATAAGTATCCTCAGATTACGAATTTATAGATCGGTCATGTAAGGCGTTGTTAATGGTTATATTTTTGAAATTGATTCAAGATAAGTAAACCATTATTCTTTTTCCCAATTCTGAGTTACTTTCAGTATTTTAATCAACTGATGAAATCGTTTCTAAGCTGCGATTGGGGTGTTTCCACCTTTCGGTTAAGATATGTACAAACTTCGAAATTAGAGTTTGATTCGGTCGAAAACCCGGACAAAGGCATTGCTGCCACGTTTGGTAGATGGCATCAAAGTGGAAAAGCTGAAGAGAAACGTTTTCCGTTTTACAGGGATGTCATTGCAGATCACATCATTTTGCTGGAACACAAGCTTAAAACTTCCTTGAAAGGGGCTTCCGTTGTTGTTTCAGGAATGGCTTCCTCGTCTATTGGGATGATCGAACTTCCGTACAAAAAAGTGCCTTTTAAGGAGGATGGATCTGATCTGCAAGTAATGAAAATTAAGCGAAGCACAGATTTTGAACATGATATATTAATTATTTCCGGCGCAAAGACCAATGATGACGTAATGAGAGGTGAAGAAACGCAATTGGCAGGATGTCATGACACGAACGGCAAAAAGAAATTGTATATTTTCCCGGGGACACATTCCAAGCACGTGCTTGTAAAAAAGCATAGCGCGGTCACGTTTAAGACATATATGACCGGGGAGTTTTTTGAATTACTTAGTAAAAAAAGTATTCTAAGTTCTTCGCTTCGTGCGGGAGAAGGGTTTTCAGGAATAAATAAAAAAGCATTCGCTCGTGGGGTGATGGAGGCTCAACGATCCACTATCCTGCATTCATCGTTCCTTGTCCGGACCAACCAGCTAATAAAGAAATGGGAGGCAGGAAAAAATTATTATTACCTGAGTGGTTTGCTGATCGGCGCCGAATTGACTGAATGTGCAGCGAATAAGAACGCGTCTATTACACTTGTGGCATCAGGTGAACTTCGACAATTATATTTGTCAGCCATGAAAACGCTGGGCCTGAAAGAAAATCTGCGGTCGGTAGATTCAACACTTGCATTAATACAGGGACAATTAATGATCTTAAAGAACATCCATTAATGTTGCTGGCGGAAGAACTGAGTTAATTTTTCAAGATCATTCTTTTTATCAAAATCGACGTGGTTATCTTTCAGGTAAGCATCGATGATCCGTTGATCCTTTGGGAAAAGGGTCAGCAGTTTCTTTTTAAAACTGGGTTTCTTTTTTTAATACGATATTCTCGTTTAATAGCAGATCTTTACTTTTTGCCGCATCAACTTCATTCGTATAAGTAGTGAACGAGTGGATGGCGACCGATGGTTTTTCTATATCGTGGGTGCCTATCTTCCGTATATCTGCCACTATCCAAACTTGTTTTTCGGCAAGTTTTACATCATTATCTCACTGGGAATAAAATATACCTCAGGTATCCCGGATGCAGCAGTCCATTGGACTTAATTAATTTAACAAATCCAATATTCCATTATCTTAGAGCAATAAGCAATCGAATGGCAAAGGAGTATATTTTTATCAACAGGGATCTTAGCTGGTTAAGTTTTAATCACCGGGTATTACTGGAAGCAGCCGATGAAACCGTGCCTCTTTACAGTCGTATCCAATTCCTTTCAATTTTCTCATCAAACCTGGATGAGTTCTTCAGGGTTCGTATGCCATCCATCTATGCATTTACCAGTATCAATGCCAAGAAAACATCGTTGCGCGAAGAATATCCCGAAAATCTTTCCCAGGAGGTGATCAGGTATGTGCATACACAACTGGAGGATTTTGGAAGAATACTCAGAGGACAAATACTACCAGCATTGGATGAAAACAATATTCATTTGTATTATGGTGATGAGATCAAAGCAGAACATAAAGAGATCATCACGGATTATTTTTTGTCGAGGGTATTATCATTTTTGCAGCCCGTAATTCTTAAAAAGGAAAACAGGGACTCGACCTTCTTAGAGAATAATTATCTCTATTTTATCGTTGATATCGAAGATGCTGACCTCCCTGATGTTCATCAATATGCATTACTTAATATTCCTTCAGATCAATTAGCAAGATTTCTTGAATTACCAAAAATTGAAGCAAAACATTACCTGCTTTTTTTGGATGATGCAATCCGCGAAAACCTTGCGGAGGTTTTCCCCGGCTACAAAGTTCATGGGGCCTATAGCGTAAAACTCACCCGTGATGCTGAATTAAATATTGAAGATGAATTTTCAGGTGACATTGCAGATAAGATCGAGAAACAGTTGACAAAAAGGGATGTTGGTACCGCGACGCGTTTTTTGTTTGACCGGACAATGCCAAAACCGGTAAGGGACTTTTTAGAGAATTACTTTGGTATCGTGCAGGAAGAAATGGTTGAAGGTGGGCGTTATCATAATTTGAAGGACCTGGGAAGTTTGCCAAACCCGACCGGAAAGAAATTGACGTATAGTTCGTGGCCGCAAATTCCGCATCCCGCTTTTAATACCGACCGTTCAATTTTCAAGACGATCACTGACCGTGAATGCTTGCTTCATTTACCCTACCATTCTTATAATTATATTCTTCGTTTTTTTAACGAGGCTGCTATCGATCCGCAAGTCAAAGAAATTTATGTAACACTTTATCGTGTTGCCGCCAATTCACACATCGTAAACGCATTGATCAGTGCAGCGAAAAATGGAAAGAAGGTAACTGTATTTGTGGAATTGAAAGCGAGGTTTGACGAGGCAAACAATCTGAAATGGTCGAAGAAGATGAAAGCCGCCGGTGTAAAGATCATTAATAGTATCCCCGGTTTGAAAGTTCATGCAAAGATAGCCTTAGTAAAAAGATTTGAAGATGGTAGAATGACCAATTACTCGTTACTCGCTACGGGCAACTTTAATGAGACAACAGGCCGGTTTTACACTGATCATGTGTTTTTTACCCTGTCAAAGGAATTCAGTGATGAATTGCTGCAATTGTTCTTATACCTGCAATCAAGGTTGCAGCCTGAAGAGGTTGATAAGTTAAAACTAAAGCATTTACTGGTTTCACAATTCAATATGGTCAAACGTTTCAGTAAAATGATCGACCGGGAAATTGACAACGCCAAAAATGGGTTGCCTGCACAGATCATTATCAAAGTGAATAATCTGCAGGAAAGGGTGATGGTTGAAAAATTATACGAAGCGAGTAATGCAGGAGTGAACGTAGAATTGATCGTTAGAAGCATTTGCTGCATTGCGCCAGGCATCAAGGGTCAAAGTGAAAATATTACTATACGAAGGATCGTTGACCGATATTTGGAGCATGCAAGAATTTTTATGTTTTATAACAACGGCGATCCTGAATTTTACATGGGTAGTGCCGATTGGATGAGCCGAAATCTTCGTAGCCGGATCGAAGTGATCTTTCCCATTTATGATGAAAAATTAAAAAAAGAGATCAATGATATTCTTCAATTGCAGCTAACTGATACAAGGAAAGCAGTCTTTTTCCGCGCTGATCTCTCAAATGAAAAAATACCTGGCGACAATTCAATTCCTGCACAGGAAGCCATTTATAATTATGTAAAGGGGCTTGCCGGTTAATATTTATTCTTTCAGTGATCGTTCAATATTCCTGTCGGGTATGAGCCACATGATGGCAACAAGTATTATCAACGTTCCGGCAATTGCTGTGTGAATAAAAGCAGCTCCCATCGCAAGCGTGTAAAATAGACAAGACATCATTCCTTTTCTTGATTGTTTTCTCAAGAGTTCAAGAACCTTTTCATTATCGGGGTTGTAACTTCTTATTATTGTTAACAGAATATAATAAGCAACGCCGCACATATTAGCAACGAATGCGTATAGGGCCACCGTTTTCTTTTCAAAGTGATTTTCACCCATCCAGGCTGTGGTAAACGGGATCAGGGAAAGCCAGAAAAGAAGATGAAGGTTAGCCCAGATCATACCTCCCTTTACGTCTCTGATGGTATGGATAAGATGATGATGATTGCCCCAGTAGATGCCGATCATCACAAAGCTTACGATATAACTTAAAAAAATATGACGTAAGTCCGCCAGTTCATTCCATGAGGGTCCTGGAACGGGCTTTAATTCAAGCACCATAATGGTAATGACGATCGCCATCACTCCATCGCTGAAAGCTTCGAGTCGTGTTTTGGTCATGCAGCGAATTTATGTACAACCCGTAATTCTTCAAGTTTTGTTTAAGCAGGTCGTTTTGGAGGTGATACTTTTCCTGAAAAATTGATCCCCGACCGGTTTGTCATTATGAAGTTTACTTGTGCAGAACCATTATCAAAAAAAGTAAACGACATAGATTGTACTTCGGAGTTTTCAGGTTTGACCGTTACAAGCCATTTACCTTTCTTCTTTTCCTGCTTTTCTATTTTGCTATTCGTTGATTTAAAATCCAGGGGGTTGTCGTTGGTAGCGCCAGCAGCAGAATTCAGCTTGCCATAGTAAGGCAGCGAGACAATTAGTGTATCCTTACGGCATTGCACAAAATAACTACCCATTATCGTCCTCGAACGACCATACGAAGGTTGGGCATGATCGGCAGTAAAATCCCACCGGTCATCCATGATAGCGTGTCTGATATCTTCCTGGTAGAAAGGTGACCGGATATTCTTCCCGGGAAAAAAAGCTGAAGCGACCACTGATATTAAAAGGCCGATCAAAACACGGTAGCGGTTTATTTTTCTTTTCATAACTGTAGATTATAGAATATTGTTCGGAATTCAAACATTGTACCTGCTATTTAGATCTACGTTATCCGCCTTTGGCGGAGAACAGGGGTTACCATCCAATCCCATAATCTTCCCCATTATTAGAACTGCCTCCCCAAAAACTTCCATGTTTCCAATCGAAATAAATTGCATTGATCGGTCCACTTGTTCTGTTCCCGGTTTGTACTTTATATCCCATCTTTCTTAATTCATTCCTTACGGATTCAGGAGTTGAATTGTTAACCAGGATCTCACCGCCTCTTGGTTTGCGGTCATTTGTTTTGGTACCGCCCAGTGACAACCACAATTGATTTGAGTTGATATTCGCTGCTTCACATGCCTGCTGGATCGTCATTCCAAATTCAACAACGTTTAAAAAGCATTGTAATAAATTCTGATCCTGTGTATCGCCACCCTGTACGGCAAAGCTCATAAATGGTCTTCC
>DASVAM010000111.1:0-6491 GCA_036376375.1 Chitinophagaceae bacterium | reverse complement strand
CCAAATCTTATTGGATCGATAACAGCAACTGATAATTGTGTAAGAACAATAACACAAAGTCCAACTGCGAGCACAGCACTAAGTTCATCACATAACCAGCAGCATGTAGTAACTTTTACGGCAACTGATGCGGCAGGAAATACAGCAACTTGTAGTGCAACGCTAACGGCAAAAGATGTGACAGCTCCTGTGATCAGTGTATGTGCAAGTGATCAGAATGTCGATCTGAATGGAAGCTGCCAGCTGATCGTGCCAAATCTTATTGGATCGATAACAGCAACTGATAATTGTGTAAGAACAATAACACAAAGTCCAACTGCGAGCACAGCACTAAGTTCATCACATAACCAGCAGCATGTAGTAACCTTTATGGCAACTGATGCGGCAGGAAATACAGCAACTTGTAGTGCAACGCTGACAGCAAAAGATGTAACCGTACCAGTAATTACGTCTTGCCCAACTGACGTAACGGTTGCGGCTACTGATCCAGGATCATGTTATGCGACTAATGTAGTGTTAGGTTCCCCAAGTTCGAGCGATAATTGCAGCACAAATACTTCAAACAACGCTCCAACTCAATATCCACTCGGGCAGACCATCGTTAAATGGACCGTGACAGATGCAGCAGGTAATACCGCAACCTGTAACCAGACCGTGACGGTACAGAAAATACAAACTACGACAACCGTCACCGTGTCACCAGTGTCACAACAGTACAGTGATAAGGTGGTCTTCACCGCAACTATAACACCAGCCAGTTGTGATGCAGGAGGTTCCGTCGGAGGATCAGTAACATTTAAGATCGGAACCATGGCGATATGTACAGCGCCGGTTGCAACGGATGGTACGGCTACCTGTACTGCTTCATTGCTGGAAGATCAAGTGTATGATGCTAACTTAAACGATCCATTGAATGCGACAAGCGGTCCGTTGGATCCTCAGAATAATCCAAAAACTGTATCGGCATGCTTTAGTGAAGTGAATTCTAATTTCAGTGTCGCTACTGCAACTACAACACTTGCGGTTACTTGCGAGGATGCAGATATTACTTATAACGGTGGTGCATATTTTGGTGCTAATCCGAATACTAACTCGGGAACGATTACCGTCTCCGCATTTGTACAGGATAAGGATGATGATACTGGTAGCCCTGAAACCACCAGAGGCGATATCAGGAATGCAACGATAACATTCAGGGAAGGGAGCAGTGCCGGAAGTTTAATAGGATCTGCTGATATTCCTGTTGGATTGGTTAACCCGAATAATTTTCAGGATGGAATTGCAACATCTGAAAAATCATACACGTTGACAAATACAGATATTAGCTGCGGAGGAAAGATTATTGACGTTTGGGCTGGCACGGGTAATTATTACTGCGGCAGTGAAATCGGCGAGGTAGTTCCTGTTTGTTTATCATTACCTGGCGGTGATTTCGTCACCGGTGGCGGATGGATAATAATGCAAAACTCTGAAGGCTCATATGCGGGAACAGATAATAAGCGTATGCACGCAGCACTTGCATTCAAATGGAATAAGAGCAATAAGAACCTGCAGGGTAATTCAACAATCATTTATAAGAGGGTAGTGGATGGAGTGCAAAAGGTTTACCAGATCAAGAGCAACAGCATTCAGTCAATGATAGTGAATACGGTGAACAACGATGGGGTAGCCACTAATACTAGCCCGACTTACCGGATGGCAACCATTGTAACTAAAGCGAACTTAAGGGATCTTACTGATCCTGATTTCCCTGTTTCAGTTTTTGGTAACCTTACATTGACGATTACAGCATGGGAGTCAATAAATGTAACCAATGGTTCCGAAGACAGGATCAGTGTACAATTAATGGGTTCCGGTAGCCAAGGTCTCATATTCTCAAGCAATTGGATAAGTGGTGCGACCAAATGGCAACAATTGGATGGTGGTAAGATGCAGGTACGTAACCCGGCGGCAACCATTCCTTGTCCGACATGTCCAACAAAAATTGATAATACCATTACTGCAAAAGCAGGTGAAATGGAATCAGTGCCCGAAGTTCTTTCATTCAACGTAAAAGCCTTCCCGAATCCAACTCAAACTGAGTTCAACGTTTACCTGGAAGGTGCTACCGACGAAAGCGTAAGCTTAATAGTGTATGATGCGTTGGGCAGAAAGATCAAGCAGTTTGAGAAACAAGGCGGCAACATACCCATTCATTTTGGACGAGATCTGAAAGGAGGTATTTACATTCTTGAAGTGCGACAAGGAAAGAATAGCAAAACGGTCAGATTGATAAAGCAAAATTAATTTCACTAAGGACGGTTTAGGAATCAAACCCCGCTTTTAACGGCGGGGTTTTTATTTGCAATAATCGGAGTGCATATTGTCCCCCGCTGGCGGGGGCCGGATGTGCAACCAGGAAAAATCTTCAAAGGGGGGTGGACCTAAAGATCTGTAATACTAAATCCACCCCCACTTGAATTTTCTTCTTTATCGAAGTGCTTCCCCCGCCAGCGGGGGACAATGAGCCTTACTTCAATTGTAAAGAATCCTTATGTTTCAAATTTGATGAATGCATATTTTCCCCCGCTGGCGGGGGCCAGATGTACAACTTGAATAAATGATCGAATGGGGGTGGATCTAAATGTTTGTACTGCAAAAAATCCATCCCCACTTGATAAAGATCTTATGACTGAATTGCTTCCCCCGCCAGCGGGGGATGGGGAACCTCTTTACTTCATTTGTAAAGAATCCTTATGTTTCAAATTTGATGAATGCATAGTATCCCCCGCTGGCGGGGGCCGGATGTACAACCAGGAAAAATCTTCAAAGGGGGGTGGACCTAAAGATCTGTAATGCTAAATCCACCCCCACTTGAATTTTCTTTTTTATCGAAGTACTTCCCCCGCCAGCGGGGGACAATGAGCCTTACTTCAATTGTAAAGAATCCTTGAGTTTCAAATTTGATGAATGCATAGTATCCCCCGCTGGCGGGGGCCGGATCTACAATTCGAATACATGATCGAGAGGGGGTGGACAAAACTCGCAACAAATTGTAACTTTCAAATAGTGAAACGCGGCAACAATAATTACAATAAGAATCTTCAACCTTACGCAAACAAGCTCAGAAAGGAAATGACCAAAGCAGAAGCTTGTTTATGGAAGTATATCTTAAAGGCAAGACAGCTTAATGGTTACCAGTTCAGGCGACAAAGGACGGTATTAAAATACATTGCCGATTTTATGTGCATGGAATTAATGCTGATCATTGAAGTAGATGGTATCACACATCATTGGGAGGAAACAATGATAAAAGACAAAAAGAAGCAAGGTGATCTTGAAGCGGCGGGATTTACAGTTCTTCGTTTCACTGATGAAGAAGTTCTTAAGAATATCAATTCAGTACATGCATTTCTTGTAGAATGGATAATAAGAAAAGAAAATTCCAGGTCCACCCCCAAATGAATTTTCTTTCAGATCGAAGTGCTTCCCCCGCCAGCGGGGGATAATGAACATCACTCAGGTTGTATCAGAGCGGTAAACAAAAAATCAATTCACTCCCCTGATCACTCCATCCTGCCACTTAATAAAGTACAATTTCTTATTCTCAAAATACTCCATTGTCATAGTTTGCTTGTTCAGCACGGGTTGAATATCGAAGTCAGTAAAAACCTTATTGCCTTTATTATTGAGATTGGAGGAAAGATCTGTTTTGTATTGCGATAATAATTTTGAATACTTCCACATCACTTCATAGCCCCGGAAAACCATATCGCTCGGGCGGGCATACATCGTTGAATTAAAATGATTGTTGATCTCTGTGCTGATCTTATCAGTTTTGGCATTATAAAAAGGATGACCGTAAATGATCTCGGGTCCTTTGAATTCAGATCTTAAAAATTCCCTGTCAAGATTATCAAGCGTTGGCATACCGACAATGCTTATCTTATATGATTTGCCAGCCGATGCTAATTGAGTGATGAGCCGGCGATTAAAATGGTCATCAAGACTTGCTGCAACAAAAGTATTCTGGCGACTACTGTCCAGCATCGGCAGCAATTGTTTTACCGTAAAGCTGTCAGCCAGATCAACATATTTTAATTTCAACGGAACGCTTACGGTTGACTTTGCGTAGTCATCAATATATGTTTTGATAATATCTTCCATCTGTCCTTTCTTCCTCAAAACAGTTATCGTATTTAGCGGAAAATATTTTTGGAGATAGCGATACACACTTTCTGCATGAGTTCTCAACGACGGATTGAGCATTACAAAATATGGATTGTTAGTAATGCCACCGTCGTTGGGCAGGTTCACATTGATATAGGGGATCTTCCGGATCTTCGCTTCATCAGCCAGCACCCAGTTTTCCTGGGCATTTGCATGACCGATCATCAGGTCAATCGTGTCGAGCTGGTTCAGTTGTTCCATCAATAAAGTTTTTGCTGACCTTGTATCAAAAACAAAAACTTCCAATTGCGTTTTCTCTTTGTTCAACGAATCAATAGCAAGCTGAACACCTTCATAAAACTCAAGCCCGGGATTGATGAACTTTGGAAAACTCTTGTCGTAACGATAAGTATTGTAAGCATCAAAAGCAGAATCCAGGTAAAGTGGGGCAAATACAGCGATCCTTTGCTTAGAAGGTTGCTGAGCCAGACAAGCAGTAATTGGCAATAAGCAACAGGCAACAGGCAAAATATAATTTGCAATAATTGACTGCAAGGTTCTTTTATGAAAACAATTTTTTTTCAAGCTTTAAATTTTGCTTATTGCCCATTGCCCATTGCCATTATTCCCACTCTATCGTCGCCGGCGGCTTGCTGCTGATATCATATACCACCCGGTTGATGCCTTTTACATTATTGATGATCTCATTGCTCACGTTCGCCAAAAAATCATAGGGCAAATGTGCCCAGTCCGCTGTCATTCCATCGACACTTGTTACCGCCCGCAATGCCACGGTAAATTCATACGTCCTTTCATCACCCATGACGCCAACACTTTTCACCGGCAATAAGATTGCTCCTGCCTGCCATACCGTTGCATAGAGCTTGTGATCTTTTAATGCTTTTATATACACATCATCTGCCTGTTGCAACAAATTCACTTTTTCTTCATTCACTTCGCCGAGAATACGTATAGCAAGTCCCGGGCCGGGAAAAGGATGCCGGTCGATCATATCGGCCGGAATACCAAGCTCTCTTCCTACTTTTCTTACTTCATCTTTAAATAACGAACGCAAAGGTTCAACCAGTTCAAGATGAAGATGCTCCGGCAAGCCGCCTACATTATGATGTGATTTGATCGTTTGTGAAGGTCCGTGTACGGACATGCTTTCAATCACATCCGGATAAATTGTTCCTTGTCCCAGCAACCCAATGCCTTGAATTTTTTTTGCTTCTTCCTGGAAAATGTCAATAAATAAACTGCCGATCACTTTTCGTTTTGCTTCAGGATCGGTTTTGCCAGCCAGATCATGGTAAAAACGTTGTTTGGCATCAATACCTTTCACATTCAACCCGAGCTTAGCATAGGTTTTCAGTACATTTTCAAATTCATTTTTTCGAAGCACTCCATTATCAACAAATATTCCATAGAGATGATCGCCGATCGCTCTGTGTATCAGTGTAGCCGCCACCGTGGAATCAACTCCACCACTGAGCGCCATTATTACTTTACGGTCACCAATTTGTTTTTTCAAGATCTCAACGGTGTCAGAAATAAAATGTGCCGGTGTCCAGTCCTGGCTGCAACCACAGATATTCACCAAAAAGTTGTGTAATATTTTTTTGCCTTCAATGCTGTGATATACTTCGGGATGGAATTGTAAGCCATAAAGAGGAAAGTTCGGAGTTCGGAGTTTGGAGTCCAGAGTACCATTTCCATTTCTGTGATTCCTGACTCCTGACTCCCGACTAATGACTCCTGACTTTTTAAATGCCGCGATCGGAATGCTTTCTGTCGTCGCCAGCAATTCAAAGCCTTCAGGCAGTTCAAGGATAGTATCCGCATGACTCATCCACACCTGGCTTTTTTCCATCACGTCGTGTAACAACACGTCGTCTTTTTGTTTATGCAGTAAAGCTCTTCCATATTCCCGCTTATTGCTTTTATCCACCCGGCCGCCGTAACGTTTGGCAGTAAGCTGGGCACCATAGCACACACCCAACACCGGTACACGGTCGATCATGAATTGCACATTTACATCAGGCGAATTAGCATCATTCACCGAGAAGGGCGAACCACTGAGGATGATGCCTTTCAGACCGGGCTCATATTCAAAATTTTTATGATAAGGAATTATCTCGCAGTAGACATTGGCTTCTCTTACAGCCCGGGCAATCAATTGAGTATATTGCGAGCCAAAGTCAAGGATCAGTATTTTTTCCGTCATGGCTGCGAAGATAAGAAACGGCAGGGTCTGGAATTTGGAATTTGGTATTGGGAATTAGGGTGCCAGCTTTTGGGCCCTGATATGACTTCTCTTGCGACGTCCGCCCGTGCCGGTA
>DASVAM010000110.1:0-6277 GCA_036376375.1 Chitinophagaceae bacterium | reverse complement strand
AAGGGGATAAATTTTTTCTACCCGTTTCTTAATTAACCTAACTTTCGGTCACTCACCCGTCCGGGCCGGGCGGATTCAAACTAACAAACCTGTCTATGCGTATCAAACCTGTATTAGCAACTATATTCATGGTTACTATTTTTTTACCTGCCTGTAAACAATATGCGGTCAAACTTGAATATACCAATGCAAAAGGCGAAGTTCCACAAATGGGCAATCTTGTTTTTCGTTTTGATAAATCATTGATGAAAGATTCATTGCTTAATGTGTGGGATTCTACGGATTATGTCTCTTTCACACCAAAAATACCGGGCCGCTTTCGCTGGGAAAGTCCGGATCAATTAGTTTTTTCTCCGGCATTACCATTGCAACCTGCTACCACTTACACGGCAAAATTTAGCAACGAAGTTTTGCGTTACAGTAAATACAATAAAATTGAAGGAGCCGATAAAATAAGTTTTAATACACCAGCTCTTGCATTGGAGAATGCACAAGTGGTATGGACCATGCCTGATGAAGCTACCCGTAATGTTGTACCACAATTAGATCTTTTCTTTAATTATAAGATCGATCCGGCTAAATTAAAGGACAGATTATCGATAGAAGTGGATGGTAAAGAAACTTCATTTGCGCCGCAAACAGTTTCGTCCGACACAAAAGTTTCATTCAGGCTTGCAAGTTTCAAACCGGAGGACCGGAACTATGAAACAAAGATCACCATTGGAAAAGGCCTGGCGCCGGAAGGTGGAACCAATTCAATTGCAGAAACGATCACGGAAAATCTTTCTGTACCTTCTCCTTATGTTCTGGTTATTCAAAATGTGGAATCAGAACACGACGGTACAGAGGGAACTATTCGTGTCACCACCAGCCAGCAATTAGTGGATACAGATATTAAGACTTTTATCAGGTTCGATCCTGCCCTTCAGTTCACTGCTGAAATCGATGAAAGTGGTTTGACCTTACGCAGTGATAAATTTGACATAGAGAAAAGCTATACTGTATCGTTCAAAGAGGGTATGCGGGGGAGGATCGGGGGTGAATTAAAAGAAGAATCACAGCACCAGGTAGCATTTGGAGAGTTGGAAGCAAGCATAAGTTTTTCAAGTAAGAAAGGTGTGTATTTGTCAAAACGCGGTGCAAAGAACCTCGAAGTGAAGATCACCAGCATTCCAAAAATAAAATTGACCATATCAAAGATCTATGAAAGCAACCTGCTGATGATGGATCGCTACGGTTATTATCCATCAACTGCCAGCTATCGTCGATATGAAGATGAAGATTATAATTATGATTATCGCGGCGGAGGCGAAGATGCAATGCTGGGTGATATTATCTATGAAAAAGAAATTGAAACCCGTTCATTGCCGAAAAGTGGTGGCGGTAAGGTCCTGAACATTTCACAATTTGAAGACCGGCTTCCTGATTTTAAAGGTATTTATCATATACAGATCAGTTCTATGAAGGACTATTGGCAACGGGATAGCCGTTTTGTGTCTGTGTCTGATATCGGACTGATCGCTAAGGAAGGAATTGATAAAATCGTTGTGTTTGCAAACTCTATAAAAACCGCGGAGGCTATGAATGGCGTGAACGTCTCTGTATACTCAAAGAACAACCAGTTAATAGGTAACGGCTCTACAAATAATGATGGTGTTGCTGAAATTGTTTATACAAAAAAAGATTTTAGTGGTTTCCAGCCTGCCATGATCATTGCAAAGACCGGCGATGATTTCAATTATTTACCATTCAGTTCCACCAGGGTAAATACTTCTCGTTTTGATGTGGGGGGAAGAAGAGCCAATCCATCAGGGCTCGATGCATTTGTATACGGGGAAAGAGACATTTATCGTCCCGGCGAAAAAATAAATTTTTCTGTTATTGTCCGCAACCGTGAATGGAAAAGCCCAGGCGAAATGCCTTTAAAAATGAAATTCCTTTTACCTAATGGAAAAGAATTAAAGGAATTCCGCAAGACATTAAATGAAGAAGGCTCCACAGAAGGAAGCATTGAAATGGCATTGTCGGCTATTACCGGCTCCTACACATTGGAGGTCTATACCTCGAACGACCTGTTGCTGGCTTCACAGGATTTCCGCATTGAAGAATTTGTCCCGGACAGGATAAGAGTGAATACGAAACTGGATAAAACATTTTTAAAAGTTGGCGAGACAACAACGCTTTCAGTGAATGCGATGAATTTCTTTGGTCCACCGGCTGCTAACCGGAAATATCAAACAGAAATTCAAACAAAACAGAAATATTTTTCACCTGCTAAATTCGAAAAATATGATTTTAGCTTTTCCAGTGGGAATAGTCCGATTAGTAAAGAAGTAAGGGAAGGCACTACTGATGCAGAAGGCAAGGCCAAACAAGTTTATACGGTTCCTGATAATTTAAAAAACGTGGGCGTTTTACAAACTACGTTTTATACAACCGTATTTGATGAAACAGGCAGACCTGTAAGCCGTGCCTCCTCCATCGATGTATTTACACAAGATGTTTTCTTTGGGATCAGGTATGATGGCTGGTACTATCACGCATTGAACCAACCCGTGCAATTCAAATTAGTGTCAGTGAATAAAGATGGCAACGCCCTGAATGCAAAAGCAAGAATTGAAATCATAAAAAGAGAATATAATACGCATCTTGTGAATACAGGCGGCTATTTCCGTTATGAGTCACAGGAGGAAATAAGATCGATAGAGACAAGAGAGTTGGTAGTTGGTGCTGAAACGTTTTATTCATTTGTGCCGAGAATTCCTGGCAGATACGAACTCAGAGTGTCGGTTCCCGGCGCCACCAGTTATGTAAGCCAATCCTTCTATAGTTATGGGCGATGGGGTTGGTCAGAGAGCAATTCTTTTGAAGTAGATAATGAAGGGAATGTTGATATTGAACTTGATAAAAAATCGTATTTCGCAGGTGAAGCTGTTGCGGCATTTTTTAAAGTTCCTTTTAGTGGAAGAATGCTGGTGACAATGGAAACTGATAAACTGGTACACTATCAATACGTGGATGTAGAAGCTACCGCAAAAAATAACCGTACCGTAAAAGTTGATCTGCCATTGACGGCTGAACATGTGCCCAATGTTTATATCACTGCCACATTGATCAAAGCGCATGAATTATCCGATCTGCCGCTTACAGTTGCACATGGATTTCAAAATGTAAAAGTGGAAGAAAAGAGCCGGAAGATGCAGGTTGATATTGTCGCAACAAAAGCTGTTCGTTCAAAAACAAAACAAAAAGTAACGGTAAAAGCAGCACCGGGTAGTTATGTTACATTATCTGCAGTGGATAATGGCGTACTGCAGGTAAGCAATTTTGAAACACCCGATCCATATAATTTCTTTTACCAGAAAAAGGCATTGCAGGTTACCGCATTTGATCTTTATCCGTTATTGTTTCCTGAAATAAGAGCAAAGTTCAGCAGCACCGGCGGTGATGGAGAATTGGAAATGAGTAAAAGAGTAAACCCAATGCCGGCGAAAAGAGTAAAGATCGTTTCATACTGGAGTGGTATACAGCAAGCCAATGGAAATGGTGAAGCAAGTTTTGAATTTTCTATTCCCCAATTCAGCGGTGAAATAAGATTGATGGCGGTTGCATACAAAGATCAAAGTTTTGGCAGCAGTGAAAATACAATGACAGTTGCCGATCCGATCGTGATCAGTACGGCGCTGCCAAGATTTTTAAGTCCCGGGGATACTGTAACAGTTCCGGTGACATTGAGTAATACGACTGCAAAATCAGCAAATATTTCTGCATCCATATCAATTGAAGGACCCTTGAAAATAATTGGTATAAATAATCAATCAATAGCTCTTAATGCGAACAGCGAAGGCCGTGCAGTTTTCCAGGTAGCCGCTGATCCTTCGGTTGCTATTGGTAAAATAAAGATAGCTGTCAATGGAATGGGTGAAAAGTTCAATGATGAAACTGAGATATCTATTCGTCCCGCGTCGCCACTACAGAAAGTTTCCGGTAGTGGTTCTATTGCCGGTGGCTCAACGCAGAAAATAAACATTGAGGTAAACGATTTTATTCCTTCAAGTATTGCTTACAAGCTTGTAGTCAGTCGTTCGCCAGCATTGGAACTCGGTGATCATCTTCGTTACCTGGTAGAGTATCCCTATGGCTGTACTGAACAAACAGTATCTGCTGCATTCCCTCAATTGTATTATGGAGATATGGCCGATTTGATGGGATTAAATCAAAAATTAAAAACAAATGCCAACAGTAATATTCTCGAGGCCATCCGTAAAATAAAAATGCGGCAAACATATAAAGGTGGTGTAATGCTTTGGGATAATGATGATACAGAGCATTGGTGGGCCACAGTATATGCAGCACATTTCCTGCTCGAAGCAAAGAAAGCAGGTTTTGATGTTGACAACAGTTTGATCGAAACGATGCTTGGCTATATAAATAATCGTTTAAAGAGCAGGGAGACGATCACTTATTATTACAATCGTACTCAAAGCAAGATGATCGCACCAAAAGAAGTAGCGTATGGTTTATATGTATTGGCCTTGGCAGGAAAAGCCAATACTTCTGCAATGAATTATTATAAATCAAACCCGCAGTTACTTGCGTTGGATAGCCGTTATCTTCTATCGGCGGCGTATGCGGCAGCAGGAGATAAAAGGTCTTTCAATTCTTTGTTGCCTTCATCATTTGCAGGTGAAGAATCAGTGCCACAAACGGGAGGAAGTTTTTATTCTGATGTTCGTGATGAAGCTATTGCATTGAATGCATTGGTCGACGCTGATCCCGGAAACAGCCAAATCGGTATCATGGCAAAACATGTAAGTGACAAATTGAAATCCCGTAATTGGCTCAGCACACAGGAAAGAGCATTTTCATTTTTATCACTTGGTAAGCTGGCAAGGGCTGCAGTCAAATCGGATGTGACCGCTGATATAAAAGTCAATGGAAAAACAATTGCAAAGGTTGATGGCGGTCAGTGGACCGGTAACCAGGCTGCATTAAAAGGAACGAATATCGATATTGAAACAAAAGGGACCGGGCGTTTATATTATTTCTGGGTGGCGGAAGGTATCAGCAGCAGTGGTGCATATAAAGAAGAAGATAATTATTTGCGGGTGCGCAAGCGGTTCTATGATCGTCACGGCAAACTGCTCACCGGGAATACTTTCAAGCAGAACGATCTCATCATTGTCAACATAAGCCTGGAACGTTCTTATTCAACAGACATACAAAATGTAGTGATCACCGACCTGTTACCTGCCGGTTTTGAAATTGAAAACCCCAGAACCAAGGAAATACCGGGTATGGATTGGATAAAAGATGCCGCCTCTGTCAGATCATTGGATGTTCGTGATGACCGTATACACCTGTTTGTGGATGCAGACATTGCAAAAAAGAATTTTTATTATGCTGTTCGGGCTGTATCACCTGGTATTTATAAAATGGGACCGGTAAGCGCCGATGCAATGTATGACGGCGAATATCATTCTTACAATGGGGCAGGGGTGATAAAAGTGACCCAGTGACACATTTTGGTTTGAAGTTTATAATTCATATAAACATCATTATGATAAAAGCCGGTGTAAGTACTGGCTTTTATTTTCAGCCCAAATGAATTGCCATTATTTAACTTTTGTTGCCTCGTCCCGAAGATACTCTTTCGGAGCACACTTGTACCTTGACTCTATTAAACTATCATCAATCTGCTGCGATGCCCAGTGTATCCTCTTGGTTTAGATTGCTTCGGCTTGCCATCAACAGTCAAAAATTTTCTGCCTGTCTATTGGCAAACCTCGCAATGACGAAGACTCCGTGATTTAGAACTTTTTCACCCCCGTTGGGGTCTGCGTCATTGCGAGGCCGTCATTTAAAAAACAAAGCATGGTTAGTTCAGCAGGCCGAAGCAATCTAAAAAAACCGCTTCAAATTACATCGTTAAACTAGAACAATTATACTTTCATTCATCTCAAAAATTTATCGGAAGTTTACATATTAAATCACTCCTTATCGTGCTATGAAAAAACTTTTTATACTTTATATACTTTTTATTACTACACTTTCTGCAACATTTATTACGGGAAGAGATGAACCAGTTTTTGTTCCTCCCAGTTCACAAAGAACAGGCGGGGATTCGGCCAAGGGGTATGATTATTTAATTAACGGCGATTACGTAAGAGGTGGTGTCCCGGAACTTGTCTTTCGAAAGGCAATTGGTAAACCAACTATATTTCTTGAACGGGATGCTGTGAATGAAGGCATACCGCATGATTATACAGCCGTAAAA
>DASVAM010000106.1:0-9392 GCA_036376375.1 Chitinophagaceae bacterium | reverse complement strand
TCAAATTATTATTCAAAGGATTTTAGACGTCGGCCATGATTGATCTGATCAAAACCGTTCATCGTCGATGTCCGGTTTAGATGCTTGCCGCCCGTGATTGTGACATTTTTACTTTACGGTATAGCGAAATGAAAAAAAATCGCTTTTGTGTTATGATAAATTGCATATCAAGCTTAACAGTCAAAACTTTTTTATGAGAAAAAACACAAGCGTTAAACTGTTACTATTAACGGCAATAATCTCTTTAATCTTTACTTCTTGTCAGAAATCGATGGATAAACAGCCACACTTTGAAGAGGTGGCCACGGCTGCTAATATTTCAAAAGGCAATGGAGTAGTTCCTTATAAGTTTGAGAGGATAAATGAACAAAATTTCTTTTCACAAGGCTGGCAAGAGCAACAAGTCAATATTACGGGAACTACTACTATTTTTTCAGATCTGTCAGATCATGTTAGAATTGTTTGTGGGCCCGGGAATTCCAGTGATCCGCGACTGATCAATGGATGTGTCACTATGGATCTTCCTACAGGCGCAGATCCAACCTTAAGAAGAGTCCGCCTCCGCAGGGGCGGTTATTCCGGAACGCTGTTGGCTGATCTGACTGAATTAAAGTACAGTACTTATGTAGTGCAGAATTGCCCAACAATTATGGTACTTCAAATTGATGTAACTGGCGATGAGGCGAAGGATTTTAATATCTATTATGAACCCCGAATCTATACTCAGCATGCTGGTTTCCCGCCGCTGGTATTTAACACCTGGCAGCAATGGGATCCGCTTCACCAGGGGATATGGCATATTGAGGTGCCGGTGGTACCACTTCCCGCCGGTCTTGCGGATCTTGTCTGTACCATTCCGGAAGTCATAGCTGCATTCCCTAACGCCAGGATCATTGATACGCCACCAGTAGGACATAATGGCGAAGGGGTACGGTTTACGATCGGTGGTAATCCACGCAATCTATTCGATAACACGATCGGATATTTTGATGCGCTAATTATTGGGACGAAGAATGAGCAACATTCAACGCTTTTTGATTTTATGTGTGATCAATCGGGTAATTAAAAGAATCATAATTGTTATTCTGGGATATTATTTTCTTTTCTGTTAATCAAAATATCATTGACTATTAAAATGTATTGTTATGAATTCATCTTTTAAAAATTGCTTAGTATTCACAGCGATTACAGTTTTCTTTTTTTCGTGTCAAAAAGGAGTGGATAAACCAGTCAAGACTGAAGAAGAAATTGCAACAGCTGTTAACAATGGCAGTGGAGCAACACAAATTTCAGGAGTGGGTTTCTGGGATGCAACAGATGGATGTAACTCAGCAGGTCAGGAGGCAGATTTTGCTCTTACAATGACCGGAGATATTGAAGGTTGTCTCTATGTTTTCGTTGATGAATTCGAATGTTCACCAAGCGGTACATATCGTGAATTAGGCATGGAATTATTTGTTGGTACATACAACGGGCAAAGTGGTTCTTTTTGGACTACTTACAGATTTGAAGCGAAATATGAAGATTGCAACGAGAACGGATCCTTTGAAGGCCTGGAAATATTAGGACGTTGTCAACATCCAATAGTAGAGGGTAGTGGCACAGGTGTTTTCAACGGTGTTAGTGGAAGATTGGACCTTAAGGACGACATCGAAGAAGGAAACTATCCATATAGAGGTCACCTGCGATTTTAAGCTAGATCATTTACAATAAAAATGTTTTGTTATGTATACATCATTTAAAAAGAGTTTATCTCTCATTGCTTTTATCAGCTTCTTTTTTTCCTGCCAAAAAGGAATTGACAAACCAAGCCAGCCTGAAGAAATTGCTACCTCTGCCAGCAAAAAAGGGGAACATGGTCATTTACAACAAACCAATACTTTTTCTTCTGAGTCTGCGCAAAAATGGTTGGCCATGCAGTTACGCATATTGCGACAACCACCCGGCTCTAATCCTTATGGCCTATTTAGCATTCGGAATTTCACGTATTGTGGAATTGCGTTGTACGAGTCAGTGGTTCCGGGTATGCCGTCCTATCAGTCGCTTTATGGCCAATTAACTGGCATGCCTGAAATGCCCGCAACCGAACCTGGCAGGGCTTACCATTGGCCAACTGTTGCCAATGCTGCGCTTGCTTACATGAATAAACATTTTTATACAGGAGCAAATGCAGCCGCTTACCAAACATCGATGGATTCATTGGAAAATGCTTTGAATACACAATATGAACCAGAGATAAATAACTTGTCTACATTTAATCGTTCAAAAGATTTTGGAAGAGCAGTTGCAGAAAAGGTTTATACATGGTCAACAACTGACGGGGCTTTAAATACTAATCCACCTTTTGTTCCACCAGCCCCACCACTTTGGTCAAATACTGCTCCCAATCCCGCGGGAATATTTGGGCCCTATTGGGGAAACAACAGGTTATTTGTACAAGGCAGTACCGATGGAACCGCGTCACCTGCTCCTCCTGTATATTCCGAAGTGCCAGGTTCTCCCTATTACATTATGGCAAAGGAAGTGTATGATATTTCGCAAACGCTTACACCGCCGCAAATAGCAACGGCTGTATATTTCAGAGACAGCCCGGGTTATCCTGCAGGCGGCGCTTATATGCATACCTTTCTTGAGATCATGCAAACAGAAAATCCCAAATTGGATTTTTATGCATTGGCAAATGTAAGAGTGGGAATTACCATGGCAGAATCACAGATCAATTGCTGGAAATTAAAATATCAATTGTTGCAGGACCGGCCTATCCGTTATATAAGAAATGTTTTGGGCCATACAACATGGAGTCCTGTTTTTGGCACTCCCGCTTTTCCTGATTATCCTTCTGGTCATTCGCAGACAGCCGGTGCCTTTTCGACTGCTATGACAAGTCTGTTTGGTGATAATTATTCATTCACTATTCATACGTATGATTATTTAGGAATGTCGCCTCGCAGCTATAACTCATTTAATGAGATGGCTGAGGATATTGGCAAAGCAAGAGTATATGCAGGTATTCATTACACTTATTCATGTGTTGAAGGACAGAAGCAGGGAGAAAAAATTGCACAGAATATTCTCAACACGTTGAAGTTTAAAAAGGATTAATTAAACGATCCGGATAAGGTAAATTTTCTTTATGAAAATAATAATACACTTCTTGCTATTCTTTCTGATTGCAGGGAGTGTATTATTTCTGTCCTGCAAGAAAGAAACTTCGTGCGAAGGATGCAAAGACGGTAACAAAGCTCCCATCGCCATTGCAGGGCCCGACCAGGTGATCACTTTACCAACCGATAGCATATCATTGGATGGTTCTGCCTCCAATGATCCGGATGGGACGATAAGTGAATGGCTCTGGCAAAAAATTTCGGGTCCTGCTTCTTTTAATATTAACAACGCAGCCATCTCAACAACAGTGGTAAAAGCGCTTACAACGGGTGTTTATCAATTTGAATTGAAAGTAACTGACAATGGTGGATTATTTGCAAAAGACACCATGCAGGTAATTGTAAATGATCGATCGCAACCAAACCGGCCACCGGTTGCTAATGCAGGTGCGGATATGACAATAACTCTGCCGGCAAATCCAATAACACTTGATGGCAGTGCTTCAACTGATCCTGACAATAATATTATTGGTTATGCGTGGACAAAAATCTCGGGGCCATCCTCTTCTTTTATAATTAATGCTAGTGCTGTTCAATCACAGGTAACAACTCTTACTGAGGGTGTTTATCAATTTGAATTGAGAGTAACCGACGCAGGCGGATTGTTTGATAGGGATACTATGCAGGTAAAGATAGACCCACAGCCTCAGTGTCCACAGCCTTCGCCACCACCTTCGTGCACGACAAACTGCGGAAAGATCGTCTTTGTAAGTGACCGTGACGGTAATGACGAAATATATACCTGCAATGCTGACGGCTCAAATGTTACCCGTCTGACCAACGACGCTGCTGAGGATGGAGATCCTGTATGGTCACCGGAAGGAACCCGTATCGCTTTTATCAGAGAAGGCAATCTCTGTGTTATGAATGCTGACGGATCGAACGTGGTGCAGAAAACATTTACAAGCGATACAAAGAATCCTGCATGGTCACCGGATGGTAACAGAATTGCCTTTACTGACATGATTGATGAAGCAAATAATGTTTGGTGGCCATCAATATACGTGATGGAACTGACCAGCGGAACGGTATCGCCACTTCCGAATTCATCAGGGAGCAGCGTAGAACCTAGTCCGGCCTGGTCGCCGGATGGAACAGAGATTGCATTTGATAGTGACTGGTGGGCCTGGGACTTTATTGCTGATATACATACAATTTGTCCTGCCGGTGGCGGGTTCACTACACTTACTTCTACATTCTTCAATGATAATGACTATTGGAAACCTTCCTGGTCGCCGGACGGAATGAAACTTTCTGCTACTATCTACAAAATGCAATATATGACCGAACATGATGGCTCAATTGCTGTCATGAACGCTGATGGTACCGGATTAATGATAATCAAGACGGGTATCGTAATGCCGATGTTTGATCAGCCAAGGACTTCGTGGTCCCCCGATGGTACCCGTATAGCTTACACGGAAAGCAAAACAATAAAATGGGTGGCTACCAATGGCAGTGCTTCCGGAACGATTATCAGCAATGGCTGGGATGCCGATTGGAAACACTAATGTGAATCATGATGAAGCACAAGAACCATGTAATGATATTTTAAACTATGAAAAAGCTATTCTTTTCTTTTTTGTACCATCTATCCTGGAGGTAGGAATTTTTATTACCTGCAAAAAAGAAGTTTCCTGTAAAGGACGCAAGGAAAATAACAAGCAGCCGATCGCCATAGCAGACCCTGACCCGGTTAACTTTATCAATGGATAGTGTCGGTACTGATTAACGGTTGGAATGCTGACTCGTCACATTAGAAAACATAGGCTTGTTATTGGTTCTCTCACCAACATGTTTCATACCTTTATTGAAATTATAGGTATGAAGAAAATTCTCCTGTCTGCATATTGCTTGCTGCTGGCAAGCTTTGTTTTTGCACAGCAAAAGGGGCATAAGATCATCTTTGATTTTACAAAAGGTGATACGGCAAGCTTTTCTACCATGATGCGACAGATAAACAATATCACGAAAGCAGCTCCTGATTCGAAATTGGAAATTGTCTGTTATGGACCAGGGCTTGACCTTTTAGCTAAGCAAACATCGACAGTGCAAAAGCAAATAGAGGAGTTTCATGGGAAATACAAAGTGGTGTTCGCTGCATGCGAAGCCTCCATGCAAAGAAGAGGAATAGCGAAGAGTGAGCTTTTACCCCAGGTTACTACAGTGCCACTCGCTAGTCTGGAAATTGCTTCAAAACAACAAGAGGGTTGGAGTTATTTGAAAGCAGGATTTTAAAAAAGTTGCACAGAATGCCTTGCGCACCTTGAAGTTTAAGAAAGATGAATTACTATTTGGTAAAAGCCTCTCGAAATTCCGATAGCTATCGGAATGAGAGGCTTTGTTTTACTTTTCGAATTCAAGTGCATGAAGAGGGTTCACTCCTTCAGGAACTTCACTTTGTTTATAATATTTTCTGCCACTTTTCTTCCTTGCCAGAATCCGACTTCGATCGACTGCCGGTAATGAATGCCGCCATATAACCTTGACCATCCTGCTTCTTCTCCTGCTTCACGGAAAGAAGTATATGATCTGGGTGAAAGTGTAACTCCCTGGGGTGTAACGAGCCCATTGAATGTATTGTCTGTAAATGCATAATTATCTCCGAAGACGTGCGTCATGGCTTCCGCATTCGCGATCGATAACGAAGCATGTGCCGCCGGATACTCCGGATGAGGTGCGCCCAACAGGGCCGTGAATGGTTGGCCCATTACATCATCATAATTAAATGGTCGTGCTAATAAATATTCAAACTTATCTTTCCAGGTACTGACAGCAATGTCAACATCAATAATTCCACCGAGGGCATAAGCAATGGCTGCTACATCCAGGGGCGATTTTTCTTTTTGCAGTACTTGTTTTAAAATGCTTATGTAATGTCCGGGAGTGCTGGTGCCGGGAAAATCTCTCCACCAGAATGCTTTGTTATAATTATCGGTACCCGTAGCTGGTTTTGCATTCATTACTTCCATCGTCATCGCAGGAAGAGCTGCATAATTGGGAGGAGGAACATGTGCGCCATTGCCGCTACCGGGTACTATTGGACGAAGATTTCCCATATACGGTACTGCATGAACAGGCAGCGGAGCAGGTGGCGTCCAGTATTGTCCGCCACTATGAGGAGGAGTATATGGATCGTTGAGATGTTGATAGTTGTCTGTTTCCGACCAGTCAAATATTTTTTGCGCCACCGCCCTACCGAAATCAACCGAGCGATTTATAATATCAGCGTCTGCTTCATTGCTGTATTGTGATGTAAGTGAAGCTTCTAATGCATCAATGGCTGCTTTGTCATCAGCGCTTGCGTTGGGAAACATTTTTTTATTGATCAATGCTAATGCCGCATTTGCTGTCGCGGCCCAATGATAGGCGAAACCAGGAGTTGTTGTTGGTAAGCCACTTAGCCCATTTAATTGCGAAGCAATGGATTGGTAAGCCGGCATTCCAGGCACAACCGATTCATACAATGCAATACCACTATAGGCATAGTGACGGCAAAAAGCAACATTACCCACGGTAGTTGTTTTTCGCATAAGGTCTATCTGCATATTCATCCAGCGGATGGCAACATCAGCAGAAAATGTTTTAGTTTGCTTTAAATGACCATGCTTGTTTTGGTTGTTTGCAGCTGATGAAATTTCTTCCTGCTGTTCTGGATTTGTTACTTGTTTTTGACAGGAAGCAAAGACTAAGATAAAAACCACGACAAAACTGACATTTTTAATTAGCGTATTCTTCATAATAATAAGTTTGATGAATAAAAAAATAATAGATCGTTAAGGTAGAAGTTAGCTTTATATCTTGCTAAAGCAAATCGATAGGTGAAGGGAATTACAGCGATAATGCAATGCATAGCCTTCAATGGCTTTAACAGAAAAAAAATGTTGTTCGTCGGCGTTACAGGTTGCTTGTCGTTTTTGTATATTCAACTGGCGCAGGATTTATCTAATTGTTTAAATTGTGCAGGATAGAACAAATGAAATCCATTTCTTATAATCGCTTTATTTTTTCTCCCCGTTACAGGATATGGAGGCACCTATTGTATTGGTCGGTACATATTATGATCTGGGCCGGCTTCTGGAATATTATGGTTCCTTTTTTCACTTATGAACGAACACTGATAAAAGAGATAGTTTGGATGCCGATGTTCCTGTTGTTAAGTTATCCTTTTATTTATTGGGTTGTACCAAATACCATTCTGAAGGGAAAGGTTATAGAATTTATATTGATCGTCCTGGCCTGGGGAGTGGCAGCGCTGTTTATCAACAGGTTCTATAGGGATTATGTATACATCCCATTCCAGGAAGCTATGAATTATAAAGACATCGTAAGAAGCGGCGGCGAAGCAGGTAGTTATTTATGTATGGCTACCACTACGGCCAGTTGTACTGTAATAAGGCTATTCAAATACCTGATCATAAAGCAGCAGGAATGGATGCAGGCGCAAAAAGAAAAAGTTGCAGCGGAACTCCAACTTTTGAAAGCACAATTGCATCCACATCTCCTCTTCAATACATTAAATAATATTTATTCTTTTTCTCTGGAGCAATCGCCTAAAACTCCGGGCATGATTCTGAAACTTTCCTCTTTGCTCAGCTATATGCTGTATGATTGCAGAACAGATGAAGTAAGATTGGAAAAAGAAATAGAGATCATGAAAAACTATGTTGACCTTGAAAAAGAACGCTACGGAGAAAGGATCGAGATATCATGGAATTCTGAAGGCGAGATCAGCGATAAATTCATTGCGCCTTTTCTCATGCTTCCTTTTTTGGAAAATGCATTTAAACACGGTACTTCGGAACAAATTGAAAAACCCTGGTTGGGTGTGGATATATCAGTAAAGAACGATGTTTTAAAATGTAAGATTGCTAATAGTAAAAATGAGTATGTAGTTTATAACAATAATGGTATTGGCATCAGTAATGTTAAAAAGCGGCTTGAATTGATCTATCCGGACAACTATGAACTAAAGATGAGTGATGAAGGGAACTTTTATGTGGTTTCAATGGTGGTAAAATTGAATGGCGCTGTTACCAAAGTTCCATCGTTGTTGAAGCCTGAAATGCAAGAATCAATGCAAACTGATTATAAACCTAACCCGGTTTTCAATAGTACGTTGTAAAAATTATAGTCATGAAGCTTCGCTGTCTCTTGATAGATGATGAACCTCCTGCATTAAAAGTATTGTCTTCATATATTTCTGCCATCAATGGGCTGGAGATCGCAGGTCAGTGCAGAAACGCTATCGAAGCCCTGGACGTACTGCACCAGAAAGCGGTTGATGTAATTTTCCTTGATATTAAGATGCCACGTTTGCTGGGTACAGAGTTCCTGAAAAATCTATCTCATCCTCCAAAAGTGATATTTGTTACCGCATACCGGGAATATGCGGTTGATGGTTTTGAGCTGGATGCAGTAGATTATCTTGTCAAACCAGTTTCATTTGAGCGTTTCTTTAAAGCCATTACCAAACTAAACCGGTTGATGGGCAGAGAAACTTCGACCATGATCACAAATGATACACCCAATCCCGGCTCCTTTGTATATCTGAAAGTAGACAGGGATATGAAAAAAATTTTTGTGAACGATATCGTGTATATCGAAAGCTGGAAGGATTATATAAAGATCTTTCTTACTGACGGCAAAAACATACTGGCAAAACAATCCATCAGCTCGATGGAAAACCTTTTGTCGGAACACAAATTTGTTAGAGTGCATCGTTCGTTTATGGTTTCGCTGGATAAAATTTCCGGGTATAATGGTCTTTCGGTACAGCTAAGTGAATTGGAAATTCCCATTGGCCGTTTATATAAACAAGCGGTGATGGAACGGCTCCAGACGCAGTAAGTATTTTAGTTTGAAATTATCCTTAACACACGATGTCCATCCAATAAAAAAGTCTTTCAGCTATTTGAAAGACTTTTGAGTTTTGTGATACTAAATGAATTATTGGTCGGTTTGTGTTTTTTAGAGCGATTTTAGATATTCTTCAAGGTCTCTTTTTTCCGCTGCAGACAGGCTTAATGAGAATTGAGAATTGTAATGGTTGATCAGATCGCTTAAAGTTGCAAACTGTCCATCATGGTAAAAACCTCCTTTTGTTCTTGTGAATAGTCCACCTAATGGAGTCGTTCGGTATTTACCTTCAGGAGAGCGGCTCGCTTCAAAATTATCTATTCCCAGTTCTGCAGCAGTATGAAGTTTGTTATCAGCAAGCAAGGGCAA
>DASVAM010000104.1:0-10345 GCA_036376375.1 Chitinophagaceae bacterium | reverse complement strand
GTTGAAAAAAGTAATCAACATCGCATTTCCAATTTTGTGGAAAAAATTTTTGATAGTTTAAATAATAATTCTATTTTTACTATCGTTAATTTATTTCTAACCGTTAAATTCTAAACACATGGCAACTAAGAAAAAAGCAGCTAAGAAAAAAGCAGCTCCTAAAAAGAAAGCAGCTAAGAAGAAAAAGTAAGTTAGCTTCTCAAATAAAAGCCCTCGCAGTGCGGGGGCTTTTTTATTGGCCCATTCTTACCTTTCATAATTGAACATTGAGAATTGATAGTTGAATATTGAGCATTCCTCTACTGTAATTGAAATGTTCAATATTCAATGCTCAATGTTCAATGACCTCCGAAGGAGTCCTTCGGACAATTTTCTGTTACTTTGAGTTACGTAACGAACCCGAACGAATTCTCTATGGACAATTATGCTATCGCCGAACATTTTTCACTGCTTTCCAAGCTCATGGATATTCACGGCGACAATTCCTTCAAAGCAAGAATTTATGGCGCTGCCGCATTCAATATTGAAAAACTTCCCCATCAACTTGCCGACACGCCACCTGAAAAAATTGCCTCCATTAAAGGAATTGGAGACAGCACAGCAAAGAAAATTGCTGAAATGCTTGAGACTGGTAAGCTCGGCATTTTAAACGAATACATTGAAAAAACACCACCCGGTGTCATTGAAATGCTGAATATAAAAGGAATTGGTCCAAAGAAAATTCAAACCATCTGGAAAGAAATGGGAATAGAGTCGGTCGGGGAATTATTGTATGCCTGTAACGAAAATCGTTTAACGCTTTATAAAGGGTTTGGTGAAAAAACACAGGCAAACGTGCAGGAGTCAATAGAATTTTATCAAAGCCAGCAAGGACATTTTTTATATGCTGAAGCTGAAGCAATATTTCCTCAGATAGATGCATACTTAAAAAAAATATTTACGCCGCAAACGGTGCAGGTGACCGGGGCCTACAGGAGACAAGCATTGACCATTGAAGAAATGGAATTTGTTGTGTTGGAAAACAATGATGTAATCAAACCAAAATTTCAAACCGCACAGCCCCCTGAACTATTAGAAGAAAAAGAAAACACGATTCTGTACAAACTTAAAAATGGTTTAAAGCTTCGTTTGCACACAGGAAAAGGCAAAATGGATGAAAGATTGTTTTGCACCTCGTGTTCTGAAGAGTTCTTAACTGCATTTAATAAAACCTTCTCTTCAATTAAATATACCGGGAAAGATACGGGCGATGACCATGTATTTACACAGGCAAAAATTCCCGTGATACCGGCCTTCATGAGAGAAACCGCTACGATTATTGAAAGAGCAAAGAAGCTTCCGGCCGGCGGGCAGGCAAAAAACTGGCCAGCATTAATTCAGCCCGAAGATGTAAAAGCGGTCATTCACAGTCATAGCCGATGGAGCGATGGAGACAACACCCTTGAGCAAATGGCGGAAGAAGGTATCAGGCGGGGACATGAGTACATGGTCATTTCTGACCATTCCAAAACAGCTGTCTATGCCAACGGGCTTACTGAAGAAAGGATAAGGGAGCAGCACCGACAAATTGATCTGCTGAATGAACAATACAAACCATTCAAGGTCTTCAAAAGCATAGAATGTGATATACTCGGCGACGGCTCCATGGATTATAGTAACAATATTCTTTCCACATTTGACCTGGTGATCGCATCGGTCCACAGCAACTTAAAAATGACAGAAGAAAAAGCAATGATGCGATTGATGAGAGCCATTGAAAATCCCTATACCACTATCCTTGGACACATGACAGGAAGATTATTATTAAGTCGCAATGGTTATCCCGTTGATCATAAAAAGATCATTGATGCCTGCGCGGACAATCATGTGGTGATAGAATTGAATGCGCATCCCCGACGATTGGATATTGACTGGCGATATATTGATTATGCCATCGACAAAGGTGTCCTGATATCGATTGATCCCGATGCCCATTCTCTGGAAGGATATAATGATATCAGATATGGCGTACTGGCAGCACAAAAAGCCGGTTTAGCCAAAGAACAAAATCTCAGCAGCTTTTCATTACAGGAGTTTGAAAAATTCCTGGCGGAACGAAAGAAGAGGAAAAAGATCTAATTAGCGACGGGCAGTTCGACATAAAAAGTACTCCCCTCTCCTGTTTTTGTTTCAAACCATATCCGGCCACCGGCTTGTTCTGCAATTCCTTTGCACATCGCAAGACCAAGACCCGTTCCGGAAGATTTGGTAGTGAAATTTGGAACGAAAATTTTTGAATGCATCTCTTTAGGGATACCTTCTCCGTTGTCTTTTATACTTATCTGAACAACTCCATCAAATTGTACTTCGTTCAATTCAATATTACATTTTCCTTTTCCATTGCAGGCTTCGATTGCATTTTGGATCAGATTGGTGAAAAGCCGGTTCATCTGGGTTTTATCAGCTCGCACCATTACTTTACCCGGAACCGTATTCAATTTCAATTCTCCTTCATGACTGGTTTTATAAAGATTATCCAGCGACCGGATCACTTCGTTGATATCAAATGTTTCGATATTGGTATTGCCAATATTCGCAAATTGTGAAAAATCAAATGCAATTTTTGATAGATGATCTATTTGTTCAACAAGTGTCCTCGCAACTTTTGCAGTCAGCTCTTTTACATTATCAGAATTATTGTCAATTGATTTTTGTAAAAATTGGATGCTCAGTTTCATGGGGGTCAACGGGTTTTTGATCTCATGTGCCACCTGTCTTGCCATCTCACGCCATGCACCTTCCCTTTCGCTTCTTGCCAGTGCCTCGGCGCTAACTTCGAGTTTTTCCACCATTTTATTGTATTCTCTTACAAGTCCACCGATCTCGTCGTTCCTCTTCCATTCGATTTGCTCATTTGTTTGGCCCAGGTTGATCTCCTTCATTTTTTCGCTTATGAGCAGGAATGATCTTGTCACCCTGTTCGTGATGAATAACGCAATAACTCCTGCGATCAGGAAGATGAAAGCATTGAGGTTGATTATTGTAACCAGGAAATTCGATATCTCCTGTTTAATTTCACTTTGTGATAAGAAATAAGGAATATTGAGATAGGCGTATACAACACCTTTATCCGCACTGCGTAACGGGGCGTAGATACTTACATAACTGACCGTGGCAAGATTTTCCTGTTGCAGGTGCTGTACCTGCCGCAGGCGGTTCAGATGATAAAAACCAAGAGGATGCATTTGCCTGCTCAAATAGTTATCTCTGTATACAAGCGGTTGAGAGGTCACCTGTAACCGTCCGGCAGTGTCATATACATTTACATCCATATTATGAATCTCGGCCACATCATCTACAAGGGTTTGCACTCCTTCATTTGACACAGAATCATAGATTGGTAATAGATCATCAAACGTCAGGCGGTTATCCAGCTTTTTTTGCATTTCCCTGATCATGATGTCCATCGTTCTGCTCAGCCGCTCTTCATTATTCTGGTTGTAACGTATGACAAAAAAGGAAATCGTAGCAATCCCAATAATTACAAAGGAGAGGATGCTGATAAAAATTATCGTCCCGTGAATCTGCGTCCGGATATTCCATTCAAGTATACGGCGAAGCTCGTTAAAATTGCCACCGACCCGCAATAAGAGTAATAATAAATTAAAGAATGCAACCAGGAAAAGAAAAATACAAAAGATATAAGAGAACAGGGTAATTGCTTCAAGAGCAGTTGCTTTCTTCCGGACTAATACAATTATTTTGCTTTCGACCGGTTTAGATTTTTCTGATTGTTGGTTATAACCACTTTTTGCTTTGTACCATAATTCTGTATACCCGTTTCGATTTATTTTCTCAAATAACTCATCCGGAATATCGGACGCCGTCAGATTTGTTGGAAATGGATATTTGTTGGTTGGACCCGTTGATAATACACTGTCCATATAAATACCATATGAATACATTTGTGCATTATCAGGATCCAGCCGATCAGGTCTTTTAAAAACTCCTGTTTCCAGCGTTTCGCTGTTGTACTGTTCCGGATCAGATACGATGAAAAAATATCCCAACACCTTCTTCGCAGAATCAGTGACCGTTCGCTTAAAAATAAATGAATTCTTGTCAAAGGCTGTTTCTACATAATAGAGATTGGAAAGATGGGTCTCATGCGCCCGCATTACCAGCGTGGCATCCAGTTCATTGAAAGTCGTCCGCTCATCATTGAACAATGATTTTTTGTCAGCGTCGAACACATACAACCTGGAGTCAAAATGACTCGAGAACTCCCGGTTGCGTAAGATACTATCCCGCAGAGAAATAGCCAGCTCTTCATCCTTAAACCGGTAAAAATTGGGTGCTAAAAAATCATTGTCCAGGAAAGCAACGGAAATTCCTAATTCTTTTACATTATATGGATCAGTCCTTTCATCAAGGCTGCTGGCCATCGCAATACGTTCCTGTAGTTCTTTTTCGCGGTTTGCGTCTACAATGACCGCTGAAATTGAGACAGAAAATAAAAATATCCAGAACAGGGCGCCAGCCATTGTTTGACGTGAATTGTTTATGCCAAATTTCCTGAACTGAGAAAGCCAGATATAAAAGATCAGCCATCCCAACGCAATCATATAAAAAACGAGAAGGGAATTATTTATTTCAAACGTAAGAAAGGTAAGACCCGCTGTTGCAGTGACAACGTAAACCGGGTAAAAATTATTGTTGAATGAAATTGTTAGCACCGGTATCATGATCCTCATGAAGTAATAATACCCTACAGCAAGGATAGCCAGTGTAACAAAGCCAAAACCGGTAAAAATGGAAAGACTGAAAAAGTTAATCACATCAAATGATATATTGGAATCAGCAGCGAGAGTCCTGATAATGTACGACATGAAAAAAGTAAAAAATACAACGATCACGCTGCTCAGTATGCCGATCACCGTTCGCTTCCCTTTTTGTATTAGAATATAAAACCCCGCTTTCTCCAACTTCTGCCAGGTAAACAACACTATCCAGCAAAAAAAGATCGAATTGATCAGGAGATCACCCAGGGATTTGTTCACGGAGCTTGAAGCATAAATATTGGGGTTAAACAATTCGAACTGACGAAGATTGATGGGGAATGAAGTATAATAATTAAACACTCTTAGTCCAACTAGTGTAATTAGCAGGAAGACAAGTCCCTTCCAAAGACCATACTGGCGGGCCAGTTGCTCGGCGATAGAATGAATATAAAGCAAGAGGAAGAAAATTGCTATCAGCTTGAGAATTACCGGCAAGTCTTCAGGAGGTCTTGCAGTTTGTGCTTGTGGTGAGACATAGAACAAGATATCGCCGGAAAGACTTCTTACCCGGTATTCATTTGGAATTGCCGATATCTGGATCTTCGAGATGGCAGTTTCGCTATGAGCAAAACGATCGGGGAAATAATGCATGGAGTATTCATACAAAACAGGTATCATCCCAATTACAAGTAGTGAATCTTCATCGCTCTTGGTGATCGTTCTTTTTATGCTGACGTAATATCCATTTGCATTTTTTTTGTAGTAAACGGTATCCGGAAAACCGAAGATATCATCAGGCGGAAGCACCACCTGGTTATTCCAAAATAGTATTTGATTTTTAGAAAATTCTTTCCGATACACAAATAGTCCTGTATTCTTCTCAACCAAAACTTTAAGTTCTTCTTCTGATTCTCTTTTTTCAGCAAGTTTATGTATCAACAACGTGTCCGCCACGAAGGCATCAAATTCTTTCTGTTCCTCATGAATATATTTCTCAAGTCTTCCTCTTTCTGACTCAAATGATCTTAACGGGGAAAAGGACTGAATGAAAAGAAATGATAACAGGTACAAAATAACTGCTGCCACCAGTAAACCATGTGGCCTGGGAAGAATATGATCTAGTTTTTTCAACTGCTCAGGTCCGTTTTTTTATACTGTTCCAGATGGAATCCATTTCTATGAGCGTCATGTCGGCGAGGTCTTTTCCGCTTTGCGTGGCCTCTTCTTCCATTTGGGTAAACCGCCGGATGAACTTCTTATTGGTCACTTCCAGCGCATTTTCGGCATCAACTCGCAAAAACCGTGCATAATTGATTAATGAGAATATAAGGTCTCCAAACTCCTCTTCCACCTTTTTATGCTGCTTTGTGAATTCCTCATGACCCACTGATTGCCAGTCTGAAATTGCCGTTTTCAGCTCACCTATTTCCTCTTCCACCTTCTCCCAAACCTGGTCTTTGTTTTCCCATTCAAAACCGACCTGCTTTGCTTTTTCCTGCAGCCTCATAGCTTTTACCGTCGCCGGCAAAGCCCCTGGAACGCCGCTTAAGATAGATTTTTTGCCCTCCTTTAGTTTAAGTTTTTCCCAATTTTTTTTCACATCTTCCTCATCATTCACTTTTACATCACCATAAATATGAGGGTGCCGGGCAATGAGTTTTTCACTGATTCCGTTGATCACTTCCTCCAGGGTGAATTTATTTTGTTCTCCACCGATCTTTGAATAGAAAATAATATGCAATAACAGGTCACCAAGTTCTTCCCTGATACCATTCCAATCCTCTTCCGTGATCGCATCAGCCAATTCGTATGTTTCTTCGATCGTCATGTGCCGCAATGTTTGGATCGTTTGTTTCCTGTCCCAGGGGCACTTTTCGCGCAGATCATCCATTATGGAAACAAGCTTTAAAAAAGATTCAGATAAATTTGACATATTGAAATTTTAAGTCTGGTAAAGGGTTAATATAAAAAACAAAACAAATAATGATATAAGAGAAATGAGACAAAGAATATTAAAGATTATAAACTTTAAGATCGTTTTGCCCCACCCCTGTTGATAAAAATTCTTCATCGCTTTTATCGTATAAAAAACGCCTGTTAATAATAATATCACCTCCAGATACCCTATCGCTTTCCAATGAGTCTTGTCCTCAAGTTTATCTAATCCAAAATAAAGTAATAAGAACAGGAATGTAAAAATGTATAGATGTATAAGGAACACGGCATGATCAGCAAAATAATATTCTTTCCGGTGACGCGTGTAAAGCAACTTCAGGAATAGAGCGTAAAGGGGTAATGATACAAACAACAGATAGGGAATCGAATGAATAAATTTGTTGATCACCGCGACAGCAATCTTTTGCTGATCACCTTTATACTTTTCATTTAACTCAGCAGATTTTCTTTCAAAAAGCTTTGTCAATCCCGCATCCCGTTTATTCTCTGGTAAAGAATTCTGAACAGAGTCATATTCCTTCAGCGTTTTATACTTAGAATCGCCTTTGAAACTGAAATTAAATCCTCCCTCCGGGTCTTCATCTTCAATTACAGAATCCGGTGCCTTTATTTCATTTTTTTTATCGTATCCCAAACTTTCAAGTCCTTTTATGATTTCAATTGAGTCTTTTCTTGTTTTTGCATTTTTAAGTGCTTCTTCCTTTATCGTGCTAAACCCTTCTTTCAGTTTGGCTTGTTGATTTGTTAACGAAACATCCTTCTCTGAAACATTGAACATAGAGAAAAACACAAGAAAGAAAACCGCCGACGTGAAAACATACATCCTGATCGGGTGCAGGTATTTTTTTCTGCGCCCAAGCATATACTCCCGCGATAAAAAGCCCGGTTTAAATAAAAGATCCCTCAACGTAACAAAAAAGCTTCCGTCGAAATGGGTGATGTCATAAAAAAAATGAGTGACCATGTGCCAGAAGGTCTCCTTTGGCTCAATATTCTCCTGCCCGCATAAATGACAGTAACGCCCCTGTACCGTAGCACCGCAATTCAAACAGTTCGTTTCTTTCCTCAGGGGGGAATGACTCACCTTTAATTTTTCTTAAAAATAAACAAGAAACACTTAACAGCATTTGTTTTTCGTTATAGGGAGTTTGAAGTACTTTTGAGCTGAAATTCATTCCAATGAAGAAACTACCATTTCTATTACTATTGCTATTCTTTCTCGACTCCAATTCCCAATACTATTACAAAGACATGGTATCAGCTGCCGATATTACCCGGCTCATGAAGACATATAAAGCTAACAATATTACCAAAGTTACGGCCAGGGGCATAACCCCTGAGGGCGCGGCCACTTCTGATTTTATTGAAGTGGGTGAAATATATGCAAATGGCACGTCACTAAAAATTACAACGACCAACAACAAAATGATTTCGACATTACGATATACGTTTAATGACCTGGGTTTATTAATAAGCTCTGTCGATTCAACTGTAAATGTGAAAAGCATCAGTACATATACCTATGATCCAAATGGAAAAATAATTTCTATTAATAATTCAGCAACGGATGCTGATAGCAGCGGTGATTTTTCCCAAACCGAACTTCATCAATATATCTATAAAGATGGCAAGCTTGATAAGATGTGGCGGGTCATCAATAAAAAAGATAGTCTTGAAGTGAGATTTGTAACAGATGAACACGGCAATGTTATTGAAGAAAGAAATTTCCGGCGCGGAGTTTTATCCGATCCTATTTATTATTATTACGATGACAAAAACCGGCTGACAGATATTGTTCGTTTCAATTATAAAGCCAACCGTTTATTGCCGGACTACCTGTTTGAATATGACGAAAACGACCGGGTGATCCAGAAGATCACCACAACTTCAGGTAAAAATCTTGGCTACCTGACCTGGCGATACCTGTTCAATGAAAATGGTTTGAAAACCAAAGAAGCTTTGTTTAACAAAGACAAACAACTCCAGGGGCGTATAGATTATTCGTACAACTAACAGCCAAATTCGACTATTTTTTTCCATCTCAATTAAATTGGGGCAACTTTGTATTCCTTTACTATTAATGGAACAAAGCAACCTGATATTAAAGAACTGGCTTCAACAGGAAAAAAATTTCATCGATAATCTTTTAATTTCCCGGAGGTGCCCCACCAGGAAATCAGTGCATGATCTGCGTGTTGCAGTTAAAAGATTAAGAAGTTACTTACGGTTCAAAGAACAGCTAACTAATGAAAATTGGAAGGATTCCTTTGCAAAGGTCAAAACATTATTCCAGTCGATCGGAAAATTAAGAGACTTTGATATGTCACTTCTCCTGGTAAGAAAGCATGAACGAAAGGAAAAACTATCCTTGCTACATTTTAAAGAATACTTAGTGGTAAACAAATCGCTTACACGGAGATGGACAAAACAGGATTCAATAAAATTTAATGAACAGGAAATAAGTGTTTTCAGGCAAAAATTCAATTTAGGCTTAACTAAAGAGGAGATCATCCAGAAAATATTTGAATTCTCTGCCACGAAAATCAGAAAAGCTAAAAGACTAAGCAATCATTTCAAAAAAAATGCGCACGAAATAAGAAAATTGGTAAAAGATGCATATTACTGGCTAAAGATCTGCCCCGAAGAATTGGTTAAGAAGTTTATTGATATTGCCACCATGCACAGGATGCTGAATTATCTTGGTAATTGGCAGGATTGTTTTATACTGGCTGAAAAACTAGACCATTATTCAAAAGATCTTCCCAAAAAAAATGAAGAAAAGGAAATGCTCAAACAGCTAAAAAAGAAGCTTGAAGAAGACCAGGATATATTATTAGAAAGGGCCATTAAGAGTTGGGATAAGATAGAAATAAAAAAAGCAACCAAGCTTGTCGCTTTGAGTGCCGCGTCCCCCGATTGAATCGGGGCCATCCCGATATGAATCGGGGCCATCTACCAATTTCCTTCACAGAGCCAAACAAGATACTTACTGCTTTTCGCCCTTTTCAATCTTATTTCTTCCCGACGAGCCTCTAATTCAGTTTCGAAAGATTTATGGGCTTTCAGAATATATGGTCTGCATCTTTGTGTTGCTTCTACCATACCCTGATTATGTCTATCTAATCTTTAATACATCCTCACTATATCCTATATAATGACGATTGCATTTCTCTGAATGAAGTATGTAGACATAGAACATAAAAAAAAGCGACTGGTTTTAATCAGTCGCCTTACTTTGGTTGAGTGCCCCGGAACGGAGTTGAACCGTTACGACCGTTGCGGGTCACAGGATTTTAAGTCCTGCGTGTCTACCAGTTCCACCACCGGGGCGAGTGGTTTTTATTAAAATCAAAAGAACTACTTCTATTTCATTTGCCCAAGCTTGAACTATATCACTTGCGGCCCATCCCGATTTAATCGGGACGTGTCTACCACACCGACTTAGTCGGGGCACGGGGCAAAAAAAAAAGTTATTGGTTAATAGGTATTGGTTATTAGTAAATCACTGTTCCAATAACAAATAACTGATAACAAATAACTTCCTGTGGAGCGGAAGACCGGGCTCGAACCGGCCACCCCGACCTTGGCAAGGTCGTGCTCTACCAAATGAGCTACTTCCGCGTGTTAGT
>DASVAM010000103.1:0-7810 GCA_036376375.1 Chitinophagaceae bacterium | reverse complement strand
GGCGGATTATTTCGTTTTTACCGGCGAGGCTATCAACACAACTTATAACCCCGAAGATGAAAGAATAAATATTTTATTCAAAGATGGAAGTGTAAAAGATATATCAAAAGTTGACAATGCATTGATCCATCGGCATCTCTCTAGCCCGGTTAAAAAACACTACATTTGTTATTTAAGATAGCTGTGAGCCATGAGCTACGAGCTGTGAACCAAATTGAGATCACAGCATAAAAGCTCGCAGCTAAAAGCCCGTAGCTCGAAGCTTTTCTTTATGACTTTTTCGGCATTACAGATCGCTGCTCTGATCAATGGCAAAACGGAAGGAGATGCCAGTATTTGTGTCGGTTCTTTTGGAAAGATCGAAGAGGCTGAAGATGGCCAGCTTGCGTTTTTAGCGAATCCCAAATACGAAGAATATTTATATACCACCAGGGCCTCGGTTATTATTATCAATGAAGCATTAGAACTAAAACAACCAGTGCGGGCAACGCTGATCCGCGTACCGGATGCTTATACAGCTTTTGCAAAATTGTTAAGCACCTACCAGCAAATGATGCAACAGCAATTGAATGGCGTGCAGGAACCAGTTTACATTTCTTCATCCGCTTCGTATGGCAAAAACGTTTTTATCGGTGCTTTTGCGTACCTGGGAGAAAATGTAAAAGTTGGAGACAATACAAAGATCCATCCGAATGTCTATTTAGGTGACAATGTAAAAGTTGGAGATAACTCGGTCATTCACCCGGGGGTAAAGATCTACCATGATTGTTTTATCGGCAACAATGTGATCATCCATGCAGGAACCGTGATCGGAAGTGATGGTTTTGGCTTCGCTCCTCAATCAGATGGTAGTTTCAAGAAAGTGCCACAGATCGGAAACGTGATAGTTGAAGATAATGTGGAGATCGGGGCCAATGCAACAATAGACAGGGCCACCATCGGTTCTACAATTATAAGATCAGGGGCCAAACTGGATAACCTTATTCAAATTGCCCACAATGTTGAAATTGGAAACAGTACCGTTGTAGCTGCGCAAAGTGGCATCAGCGGAAGTACAAAAGTTGGAAAGGGTGTAATGATCGGGGGACAAGTTGGAATTGTTGGTCATATCAATATCGGCGATGGTGCAAAGATCAATGCGCAAAGTGGTGTAAGTAAATCAGTGGATGCAGGCAAAGCAGTTACTGGTTCGCCCGCACATGATTATACTTCTGCATTGCGCAGCCAGGCCATCAGCAGGAAGCTTCCGGAATTGGAAAAAAGGATCAAAGAACTGGAAGCAATCGTAAAACAATTAATGAGTGAAAGGGTTTCCTGAGCTTTGTAGCCGTCCTGTCCCGACAAGTGTTTCATTCGGGAAGTTCCCTCCCGATAACAAGAACAGTTGTTCATAATTATTCTAAATGCTGACAACCTGAATCCTCACTTTCCCTCTCAAACTGTATCTTTGTCCGCATGATTTCATCCACAGAAAATAAGGGCTATATTGCTGAGAATATGACTGCTCCATTCAATCCTGACAAGCAACATACTCTCAGCGCCGAGGCAAATATTTCCGGTACGGGCTTACATACAGGAGCACTTGTCGATCTTAGTTTAAAACCTGCTACTCCGGGTTTTGGAATTCAGTTTCAGCGGATCGATCTTCCAGGTAAACCGATCATTAAAGCCGATTGCGACCTGGTAACAGATACAAGTCGCGGTACTACACTGGAGGCCAATGGAGGAAAAGTAAGTACTGTTGAACATGTTCTTGCTGCACTGGTTGGAATGGGAGTTGATAACTGCCTTATTCAGGTAAATGGTCCTGAAATGCCAATAATGGATGGAAGCAGTGAACCTTTTGTTGACCTGATTGAAAAAGCGGGTATAGCAGAACAGGACGCATCAAAGACATGGTATTGTATTGATGAAAACATTTATCTCCAGGATGAAAAGAAGAGGGTGGATATGGTTGCAATGCCTGCACCTGACTATTCCGTTACAACCCTGATCGATTTTAATTCACCTGTTTTGGGAACGCAACATGCCGGGCTAAAAAATATGGCTGATTTCAAAAACGAGATCGCCCCCTGCCGTACTTTTTGTTTTTTGCATGAACTGGAAATGTTGCTTGATAATAACCTGATCAAAGGTGGCGATGTGAACAACGCCATTGTGATAGTTGACAAACCAGTGGGTGCAGTTGAACTCGAACGATTAAAAAAAGTTTTTAAGAAAGACAAGATAGAAGTAAAAAGCGAAGGCTATCTCAATAATCTTGAACTAAGATTCCCGAACGAAGCGGCCCGTCATAAGTTGCTGGATGTTGTCGGCGACCTGGCGCTGGTAGGTTATCCGATCAAAGCAAAGATCATTGCCAACAGGCCGGGCCATAGCAGCAATGTTGAGTTTGCAAAAAAGATAAAGCAATACATAAAGAAAACAAAACATACCCGTGGTGTTCCGGTGTATGATCCTGCCACACCACCCGTTTTTGATCTTACTTACATTGAAAAGAAACTACCGCATCGTTATCCATTCTTATTATTGGACAAGATCATTGAATTAAGCGATACGCATATCGTAGGAATAAAAAATGTAACGTTCAATGAATGGTTTTTCCAGGGACATTTTCCCGGAAATCCCATTATGCCCGGCGTACTCCAGGTGGAAGCATTGGCTCAGTGTGGGGGTATTTTAGCAATGAACATGAGCCCGGAAGGCATTTATGATACTTATTTTCTTAAGATCGATAATTGCAAGTTCAAGCAAATGGTGAAGCCGGGCGACACAATGATCCTGAAAATGGAGCTTTCAACTCCCATTCGTCGCGGCATATGTGAAATGAAAGGAACTGTATACGTGGGTACTAAAATTTGTACAGAAGCCGACCTGGTTGCGCAGATAGTAAAGCGTAATTCCTAGGTGGAAAAACTAATTTTTTTTAAGGCTGAAAAGGACGACTTTTCGGCCTTATTTTTTATCCACCGCAGTGCTAAAAAATACTCAAAAATTAGGCTTTTAAATACCCCTTTGCAGGGCTTAATTCCGTACATTCGCAGGCCTTTATTTACACAATTTTTAAGCGAGGATTCATCAATTTATGAGCGAAGAAATCAAAGCAAAAGCTACTCTTGCAAATAATGGTTATGATGCTGATAGTATCCAGGTTTTGGAAGGATTGGAAGCCGTCAGGAAACGCCCGGCGATGTATATCGGTGATATAAGTGAAAAGGGCTTACATCATCTTGTTTATGAAGTTGTCGATAATTCCATAGATGAGGCCTTAGCCGGTTATTGTAAAAATATTGTTGTTACTATTCACGAAGACAATTCCGTATCCGTGTCAGATGATGGTCGCGGCATTCCGACGGAAATGCATTCAAAAGAAAAAAGAAGCGCCCTGGAGGTTGTAATGACTGTGTTGCATGCGGGTGGTAAGTTTGATAAGAACTCATATAAGGTTTCCGGTGGTTTGCATGGTGTAGGTGTAAGCTGTGTAAACGCATTAAGTAAAAAATTGCATGTAGAAGTTCGTCGCGAAGGGAAAACGTTTGAGCAGGAATACAGGATTGGTGTACCCCAATTCTCCGTTCGTGAAGTTGGGACAAGTGATAACACAGGAACCACCGTTCATTTTTGGCCGGATGATAGCATCTTCCTTGTTACGGTTTACAAAAAAGATATTTTAGAAGCCCGTCTTCGCGAACTTTCTTTCTTAAATAAAGGAGTAAGCATCACCTTGAATGATCTTCGCGAAAAAGAAGATGGAAATGGAACATACAGCAAAACATTTTACAGCGAAGGTGGTATTGTTGAGTTTGTGGAAATGCTGGATAGCAATGCGGGAAGAAGTCCACTGATACCCAAAGTAATTTTTGTGGAAGGCCGTGACGAAGCAACTAATGTCGCCGTTGAAGTTGCGATGATCTATAATGATTCCTATAATGAACATATTTATTCTTACGTAAACAACATTAATACAATTGAGGGCGGCACGCACGTATCTGGATTTCGCCGGGCATTAACAAGAGTATTCAAAAGCTATGGCGATAAAAATGGTTTATTTGAAAAAGCCAAAGTCGAAATTGAAGGCGATGATTTTCGCGAAGGTTTAAGTGCAATCATATCTGTGAAAGTTCCCGAGCCGCAATTTGAAGGGCAAACGAAGACAAAACTGGGTAACAGCGATGTCATGGGTGTGGTTGATTCTACTGTTTCGAAAGTGCTGGAAGCCTTTCTTGAAGAAAACCCAAAAGAAGCGAAGAATATCATCAACAAAGTAATTCTTGCTGCACAGGCAAGGGCTGCTGCAAAGAAAGCAAGAGAACTGGTTCAAAGAAAGTCGGTATTAAGTGGCGGAGGATTACCCGGCAAACTGGCCGATTGTTCTGAAAGGGATCCTGAAAAATGTGAACTCTTTCTCGTGGAAGGAGACAGTGCAGGAGGTACGGCCAAACAAGGACGGGAAAGGAGTTACCAGGCTATCCTTCCCCTGCGTGGAAAAATATTGAACGTCGAAAAAGCCATGGAGCACAAGATCTACGAAAACGAGGAGATCAGGAATATGTATACGGCCCTGGGAGTAACGGTGGGAACGCCTGAGGATCCGAAGGCGCTAAACCTCGCAAAGCTCAGGTATCATAAGCTCATCATCATGACCGATGCCGATGTGGATGGCAGTCATATCGCGACGTTGATCCTGACTTTTATTTATCGTTACATGACGGAGCTTGTAGAACAGGGCCATGTCTATATAGCACAGCCACCACTTTATCTGGTAAAAAAGGCAAAGGAACAAGCTTATGCTTACAATGAAGAACAGCGTAAAGCACTGGTGGAGAAAATTGGCGGGGGAAAAGATGACAGTGTGAATGTTCAGCGATATAAAGGTTTGGGTGAAATGAATGCAACTCAGCTTTGGGAGACTACAATGAATCCCGAAACAAGAACATTGAAGCAAGTTACCATCGAAAGCGCCGCCGAGGCCGACCGGGTTTTTAGTATGTTAATGGGGGACGAGGTTGGTCCGAGGCGTGATTTTATTGAGAGTCACGCAAGGTATGCTAAGATCGACGTATAGACCTAAGTCTTTAATAATAAATTAATTAGTCACGTTAAGGCGTGACTTTTTATTTTTACGTAGGGAAATTTTAAAGCCAAAAAGCCGTAAAATCCCTAATTTCAGGCATTCCTAATCAAAAAACCTATTAACCATGAGCGATGTACAACTTACAGCCTACAATGTCAAAACCAAAGAGAAGGGGGTTCCGATCATGGACGCCGTGATCACCAAAACTGCCAAAGGCGCTTATATGGTGCAAGGGCACGATGGTAAAGGGAACAAGCTGACTACCTTGGTAAACGAAGAAAAAGCGATGGCAGCCATTAAAGCTGGAATCGCCAGGCAAGGATGGTAATTTAGTAGCACAAAATAGTAAGGGGGCCTTTTGAGCCCCTTTATCTTTTACAACTTTATCAGTTTTATTTGGAATTTGTTTTCGGCGGTTTCTGCTGAAAGAAGATAAACGCCGGGTGGGTACTTGACCGATTTCAGATCGATGGTAGCCCGCTCGACATAGCCATTTCCATTTAGTTTCATTTCTTTGACCAGTCTTCCGTGTGCATCATATATCTTAACATACATTGTCTCATTTTGTTCCAGATTATAAAGAAACTTATACTCGCCATTTGAAGGATTGGGAAATACCTTCCACTCAATATCATCATCGAAAACAACCGGCCGCACCGGCGAATAGAAAAATGTGTTATTCTTATATACAATCTTTAGCCGGTAATAACGTATCGCCTGCTTTCCCGTTCCGTCATCGGTAAAACTATATGTTCTTTCAGCATTGGAATTACCAGCACCCGCCACTGTGCCTAACTGTTCGAAATTGTTGTTCTGAAAATTAATATCGCCTTTTGCGACCTCGATCTCAAAATGACTGATATCTTGTTCGTAAGCCGTTTTCCATTCCACCAGTACATCATTATTGTCTCTTTTATTGGCAGTAAAACTGACGATGGTCCCCGACAGGGCTGTTTGCCTGTTCATAGCCCCATTATTTAGCCAGAACTCAGAAAAATCTTTCGTTTTGAATTCAACATAATAACCTTTATCAAAAGGAATCTTATAGTTCCCATCGGCACTTAAGAAACTGAAGGTTCCCTGGATATCATCGCTAAGATCTCCATTTTCAAAATTATCATCAGGGTCGGAATATTTTGTGACACCTAATTCAGTAGCCATAGCAGGCTTTGAACAGCTTGCACATCCCGACGCATTCAAAAGATTTTCTGCTTCGCTATCAAGGAAATAAAAACGAACAGTAACGGAATCCGCGAGGGCTGCAGAAGCCGGCTTAATCGTTATGTTCCTGTCGTGATAATATTGTTTGCTGTCATTTCTTACCCCGGTTGTATTAATGAATGCCTGCACGTCCGTGTTACCAGGGTTTTGGTTATTGGGTTTAAGCGATGCAATCAGCTTACCGCCGGAAACAAAATTTACCCAGGCTGTACCGCCGGAAATATTTTGGGACACAGGAGATCCCATTGTCAGTCCATCATATATTCCCATTGTATTGTCATAAACATGCACATCATCAATTGCCACTCCCTCAAAATTCACAAATGGATCTGAAACCATCACGACCCTGAATCGGATGGTTGAAATTCCGGTGGGCAATGGTGTCGTTGCAACATGCCATCTTGTATAATCCTGGACGCTCCAAAGTTTATCGCCGCTGCCATAATCTTTATTATACCAGTTTGCACCAATACCAACGTTACCAAGACGTGACCAGGTAGCACCATCTTCTGAATATTCTATATATAAACCGTCACAAAGAGTACCGCCACAATCTTCAAGATCAAGAGCGATATTCAGGCTCAACGTGGGTTTTGTCATTCCACCAATATTGTAGCAGGGAGAATACAGGAACGACGTTTCATGGTTATTGTAATTGCCGGTAAGATTTGTTTTCCATGCCCTGTTTCCACTCGCCGCCTTGTTTATTTTATTTGCTGCAGGAACACCATATTGCCATGAGTTATTAGAACCCGCACTGCGCCAATAACCGTCATTGGCTTCAAAATTCTCGACATGGGGAAAGGTTGTTATCACCGGTGCATTAAATACATTCAACGTTAAGGTGTCATTGCCTTTGAAGTTATCCGTTCCATATTGCACATTGACAACGATCGTATGATTGCCCGGTGTTAAGAGGTTCGCTTTAGTTGTAAATGTATATTGAACAGTTGCATTCGGAGCAAGAGGACCCGCATAATTTTCAACAAGGGGTGTACCCCCATCCACCACCATCCTGACGGGTATATTACTTATGGGATTTGATGATGCGTTCCTGATCGTAACCCTTACGGTTTCCGCATTTGTCAATCCACATTTATCAGTTGGCTCCTCAATTGATTTTAACTGGATATCATCGATCGCCTCGTAAATACGGATATCATCAAAATTGTGTCCCTGGAATCCGTCATTATCATTGATACGAACGATACCAAACTGACCAAAACGAACCTGGAAACTGCTGCTGAAATTCTGTGAAGCTGCGATCAGGATATCAGAAAGTTCAATACTTGTTGTCCGTTTAAAAACACCGGGCACATTTCCGTTTGAAGAAAGGGTGAATGCTTCTACCCATGGCTTTGTATCATCGCCTCTTATCCAGATCTTATTATTTGCATGCACAACACTATCGCCATGTGATTTGAATTGAAAGTCAAGTCGTATATCTTTTACAGCCGCATCAACTCCATTAAGATTATATGTTCCATAAACAAAATTGTTGCTGCCAACGGCCCC
>DASVAM010000101.1:0-5145 GCA_036376375.1 Chitinophagaceae bacterium | reverse complement strand
GCAAATTGTGCAAAGCATTTCCACTATTCCTGTTCAGGGAATCATTCTGGAAGGAAAAAATCTTGCAAAAACAACGCTTGATTTCTCTAAAAAGATCAACGCAGATCTTATTATGATCAACCCGCTCCGGGAATTCAATTTGCCGGGCTGGTGGAACAGGCTTACGAATAAATTACTTTCTTATAGTTCACGGGTTCCCGTAATAACAATGAATAAACAATGAATGCTTGTATAGAAAAAATAATTTGAACATGTGTTTTATAAAGAATCTCGCGGTTAAATTTCAAATGGTGGTTATTTTTTTCCGACCCTCTTGCGCAGTTTGAATACAAAGGTGGTTGTATTCACACAGAGCTGTCCCGACCGGACAGCTCTCTTTTTATGAACAAATAGGTAAGTTTTCATGTGACAACACCTTTATTTGGCTTGCATTTTGAATTCACGATCATAATTGAACCAACATAACAACTGCATTCCATCCATCTAAGAAAAAGTTTTCAACGATTATTGTTAATGGCACGATTATTTTAAGAACTAAAATCTGAATTTAAACCGGAAACCTATGTCGAACAAACTTTGTAATATACTTATACCAGTAGATTTCACCAGCAAAAATAAATGGGCAATCGCCAAAGGAATTGAAATGGCAAATCAAATGAATTGTAATATTCATTTGGTGAATATTGTTCAGCCCAAATTATTAAGCCCGATCACTCCCTACGAATCGTATGTGGACCGGTTAAACAGTTACGATCAACTTAAGAACCTGGCCGTTTCCTATTCTAACCAGCTTTGCGGGAATGGCAAAATAGAAGTGAGCTTGTTGGAAGGTAATACAACCATTAAACTTGTTGAATATATCAGGGATTTTGAAATGGACATGGTAATAATGGGATTATCGGGTAATTTGTTTCAACGATTGATGTCTTCGACTTCAGTTGATAAGCTTGCAAAACGAACCAATGTACCCGTACTTGCTGTCGGTTCAAAGGGCCTGGTACACCATTTCAAAAAGATCATTCTTCCATTGTATGATGAAGTATCACTTGGCAGAATAAGAATGGCAACCACATTGGCAAGCAGCTTTAAATCTACCATCTATATGATAACATCCCGCCAGGGAAATAATACGCCGGAAAGAATTTTGAATGAAGGCTTAAATATTGTCCAGCGCATTTCAAGGATTCCTGTTCAGGGTATAATTCTTGAAGGGGATAACCTTGCAAAAACAACTATTGATTTTGCAAAACGCATCAACGGCGACCTGATCATGATAAACAAGCCTGTTGATGAACAAAAGGCCCCTGGCTGGTGGAATAAATTATACAATAAAATCCTTTCCTATGGCTCTGAGATACCCGTGATGACGATGAGTAAACAGTGATAGAGTCATAAAGAAGCGTCACGCCGTGGCGTGACGCTTTCATTTTAATACCTGAATACATATTTCCCCGGAAGCATTTCAATTTCTAATCGTTTGGCAGAATAATACTCGCCGTCCAGATGGGCATCCATCAGCTTTTCACTTGTAATGACTAACTTTTTTGTTCTAAAGTGTTTTACAAAAGATAGTCCGATATGTTTACCCTTCTCTATAACCGGTAACCAACGCAAGCGCCGTAAAGGGTGAAGTTTCTCTACCATAATAACATCAAGCAAACCATCATCAATTGCTGACTCAGGCGCAATATGAAATCCCCCTCCCGCCCTATGACCATTCATGACACTGATGAGTAATAGCTGATCGTCGGTCACGCATTCTTCCGAAACCATCTTATATTTTCTTGAACCATAGAAAAAGACTTTCTGCAAAATAGTTCCCATGAATGCGGCTTTGCCCGGTTTTGTTTTCTTTTTACCGGTTAAACTTTTGGCGACAGCACCTTCAAAACCTATCCCCACTCCATTGATAAAATATCTGTCATTACATTTTCCCGCATCTACAGGTTTCGGGTTCGCAGTCAAGGCGATCTCTAATTGTTCCTCAAAACTCTTGCTTTTATAAAGAAGTGAATGAACATCATTACCGGTACCTCCATTAAAAACGACGAGGGGGCTACGGATGCCCGGATACTTGTTAACAAAATAATTCAATGTACCGTCGCCGCCAATGATCCAGGCATCGGTGTACTGTGTAAGATCCCGCGGCCAGTCATCCATGTACAAAACATGTTTGACTTTCCGGCTTTGCAGTTCGACCGAGATCTTTTTTCCCAATGCAACGGCCCTGCCTCCTCCGGCAAGCCGGTTACAAAGAATTGAAATACTTTTTTCTGCTGGCATGGTTCGTTATTTAAAGTTGCAGTTAATAATGATATTTACAAAAATCCATTTTGCGTTACGGAAGATTTATCTTTAGTCAATTAAAGCTTTCTGTATGAAACGCAGAGATTTTATAAAAGCTACTTCTTTCACCGCAGCCGGCATTACATTTCTCCACTTCCCGGTATTTGGAAAAAATGCTCCCGGCAATAAGGTACAATTAGCTGTAATGGGCGTGAACAGTCGTGGCGCTTACCTGGCTCAATGTTTTAAAGACCTTCCAAATGTTGAGATCGCCTATCTCTGTGATGTAGAGGAAAAAGCGCTTGCAAACGGCTTAAAACCATTTGCGAATGCTGCCAGGAAGCCTACCGTCGTGAAGGATATTCGTGACCTTGTCAGGAAGAAAGATTTTGACGGTATATTGATCGCCGCTGCTGATCACTGGCATGCTCCCGCTGCAATATTGGGGGTTACCCATGGCAAACATGTGTATGTTGAAAAACCCTGCGGTCACAACCCTTATGAAGGTGAGCTATTGATACAGGCACAAAAAAAATATCCAAAGCAATTGATTCAGATGGGTAACCAACGTCGCTCAATGCCTAAATTAATTGCCGCAGCAAAAGAAATTAAAGATGGAATAATTGGCAATACCTATTTTGCAAAATCATGGTATGCGAATAATCGCAAGTCGATCGGCATTGGCAAAAAAGTTCCTGTTCCCTCTACACTTGATTTTGATTTATGGCAGGGGCCTGCACCCAGAAGAGATTACAAGGATAATCTCATTCACTACAACTGGCATTGGTTCTGGCATTGGGGCACGGCGGAAACCTGTAACAATGCAACACATGAAATAGATATGTGCCGATGGTTCCTGGGTGTTGATTACCCGACAAAAGTTACATCTGCCGGTGGACGTTATGCATTTAAAGATGATTGGGAAACTCCCGATACACAAGTCGCCACGTTTGAATTTGGAAATAATAAGTCCATCACATGGGAAGGCAGAAGCTGCAATAAAATGAATGTAGAAGGCGCCAGCCGTGGATTTATTATTTATGGAGATAAAGGCAGCCTGGTAAATTATGGTAATGATGATTACAGGATCCTTGATGCAGATAACAAATTAGTGAAGGAAGTAAGATCAGATGCTCAAAATGATGGAACGAATACCGTAAGCGCAACAGGCAACCTTGACCTTTTTCACTTCAATAACTTTGTCAACAGCATTCGTGGCGAAGAAAAGATCAATTCACCAATAGATGAAGGGCATAAAAGTGTTTTGCTTTGTCACCTTGCCAACATTGCACAACGCACCGGCCGCACGTTGCATTGCGATCCTAAAAATGGACATATTTTAAATGATGCGGGTGCGATGAAATTCTGGAGAAGAGAATATGAAAAAGGCTGGGAACCGAAACTGTGAGGTGAAGTTGGAAATTTGATAATAGGTTGATTCGTTTATATTAATCATTGCTATATTGATTTTGCCCCGACAAAATCAGCTTCATTCTTTAATTTTTAATCATGAAATATCGAATTATTCTATTCTTTTTTGCCGGCTTAGCGCTTCATTATTTTTCATTCGGTCAGGAAGCACCATCTCAAAAATCATTAGATGAAAAAGTAAGTAAATTCCTGGAAGAGCACAAGGGAAAATGGCGGGACCTGAATGTGCCTTATGAAGATGGCCAGGTGTTGCATGACATCATCGTTAAAAACAAATACGCTTCAGCGTTGGAGATCGGTACTTCCACGGGTCATTCCACCATTTGGATTGCGTGGGCACTCAGTAAAACCGGCGGCAAACTCATAACAATTGAAATAGATAAGGAACGGCATGAACAGGCTTTGAAAAATATTGAAGAAGCAGGACTTTCCAAATATGTAGATGCGCGGCTTGCTGATGCTCATCAACTGGTCAAAGAACTTTCCGGTCCTCTTGATTTTGTTTTCTCCGATGCAGATAAGGATTGGTACCTGCAGTATTTCAAAGATGCGGATCCCAAATTAAGACCCGGCGGCTGTTTTACGGCGCATAATGTAATGAATGGCTATGGCGGCACAAAAGAATTTCTGGATTATGTTCAGAACCTGAAAAATTATTCCACCACAATTGACCGAAGCAGCCGCTCAGGTATCTCCATCAGCTATAAAAAAGAATGAGTTTTTATGATTTTACAGGCTTTTAATTTTAATACTTCTAAAGCTCACTTCATTTCCATGATCCTGTAGAAGGATATGACCTTGTTTGGCTTCACCAAAGTTTTGCCACACCTTATATTTACTGACCGCAACAAGATCACGGTATGCCTGTGAACCTCTTTCATATTCCAACACTTTCACACCATTCAGATAATGCTCGACATGGTTGTTCGGATAAACAATAATCCGGCCCGTATTCCAGCGACCGGGTTGTTTAATAAAGCGGGATTGTTTATTAGCCTTTATGAGATCATACAATGAAGCAAGCGTCCTGTTCCCATCTCTTCCCATTTTTGCGTCGGGGTGCAATGTATCATCGAGTAATTGATATTCCAGACCGATAGCGGACCCCGGGTTGTTCTCACTTAAGGTAACAAAATACTTTAGACCACTGTTGGCGCCGGGAGTAAGTTTAAACTCAAACGAAAGATCAAAAGCGCTGAATTGTTCTTTGGTTACAATATCTCCACCATTTGTAGATTCCCCTCCTGACGATGCTAATACTTTTAATACTCCGTCCTTTATCTCCCATCCTTTTTCAGGAAATGTTTTTTTATAGGCTCCAACCCATCCATCATTGTTCTTGCCATTAAATAATAGTTTCCAACCATTCTGGACCTCATACCCCGATAAGCTATTAGGTATTAAATTGACCACATAAATTCCTTTTGG
>DASVAM010000099.1:0-4779 GCA_036376375.1 Chitinophagaceae bacterium | reverse complement strand
GCAAATTGTTGCGTGTAACCTCACGTCCTTATATTTTTTCTGCTTCAATACCAGCATCCGTTGCCGCTGGTCTTTCGCAATCCATCAGGATCATCATGAGGGACAGATCATTTCGCGACCAGCTTTTTAACAACATTGAGTATTTTCAAAAATTACTATCCGGTTCGAAAATTCCATTTATTGGTTCATTTAGAACCCCGATCATTCCTATCGTAATTGGAGACGAGCTAAGAACAATCAAGATATCGAAGGATCTATATAAAAAGGGATTCTTTATACCCCCGGTCATTTGGCCAGCAGTCCCAAAAGGGAAAGCCCGGCTTCGAATTACCCTAATGAATCATCATACAAAAAGTCAATTGGAATTGCTTGTAAGCACCCTCAATCGTCTTTGTGAAGAAATAAATTAATCAGGATGAACTCAGATCAAAAAGTCATACTGATAACTGGAGCCAGCTCGGGAATCGGGTTGGCGTGTGCAGAATACCTGGCTGCCAGGGGAAACATAGTTTATGGAATTGGAAGAAACCAGGGTTTTACGTCCATGCATTTTTTTTATTATTCGGCAGATATCACGAATGAAGCAAGTATTGTTAGAATTGTTGCAGACATTTTGCAAAAGGAGAAACGAATTGATTTACTCATAAATAATGCAGGTATTCATGTTTTGGGTGCTGTGGAGCACATAAGTCATCGAATTGCTCAGCATCTTTTTGAATGCAATTTTTTTGGTTCATTGAACATGATTAGAACTATTCTCCCGTCAATGAAACAACGAAGACGCGGGTTGATAATTTGCATTTCTTCCCTTGCGGGTATCTCGGGGCTTCCTTTCCAGGGAATTTATTGTGCATCAAAATTTGCGATCGAAGGTCTGAGTGAAAGCCTCCGCATGGAAACCGACCGATCGGGAGTTCAAATAGTTCTTTTAGAACCCGGGGACTTTCGCACTCCAATCACGCGGAACAGAATCAAAGATCCGCAAACAGGAATTGATCCTTATTATGAAAAAAAATTTAAAGAAACATCTAAAAAGATAACAGCAGACGAAAACAATGGAATGGATCCTCTTTCGATTGCAAAAAAAGTCGAGAAAATAATGCATCTAAAAAGACCGGCCCTACGATACACGGCGGGAAAACCAATACAGCGATTGGTACCTATCCTCAGGCGGATATTGCCTTCGGCATTTTTTCAATATCTCATTCGAAAAAATTATTACGCATGAATCAACATCAAACAATCGGGATATTCTCAAGCCAATGGTTTATTTACACCATTCCATGCATTACGGCAATTTTTGTTGTGATACTGCTGGGCAAAAAATTTAAAGAAACAGGGAAAAATTTTTTTAGGATAGGACTTGGAATAGTCACCCTGGCTTCTGTAGTACTTATTCATCCATATCTGATGTTTATTGGTGAATGGAGTTTACAAACCTCATTACCAATACATATGTGTGAACTGTCAGAAATATTCGCTGCAGTTGCACTGATCTGGCAAAGGCAACGACTGTTTGAAATTCTATGCTATTGGGGTATTCCCGGGGGAATTCATTCGATACTTACACCGGAGCTTCTACACTCAGGTGAAAACAGTTGGCTGACGATGCATTACTATTTCCAACATACCATCATTATACTCGCCCCCATTTTCCTTTTAGTCGTTTCAAATATGCGCCTCCCCGACAGATCCTGGATTAAAGCATTCCTAATTACGAATTTATGTATCCCTGTAATTGGCACCATTAATTGGATACTCGGTTCAAATTATATGTACCTGACAGAAAAACCAATTGCAAATAATCCTTTCCTGATCGGAGGGTGGCCATGGTATATAGTTGTGCTGGACCTCGTCATGTTAGCCCACATCTATCTCGTTTTCATTATCTGTACAAAAAAAGTAAATGTGTTTCAATCAATCGCTAAGAATAAAATCACGAATTATGAGACAGATTAAAATGATCATTTGTCATTTCCCAATTTCGCTAAAGAAAATTCCACTTCTGTTTGTTTATATAATACTGGCCATACTTTCTTTACCATTCCAGCTGATAGAACAACTGGTATTTGCCGGAAAAATAAGAAAACAGGAAATTGATCCGTCTCCTGTTTTTATTTTGGGCCACTGGCGAAGCGGCACCACCTTCCTCCATCAGTTATTAAGTAATGACAAACAGTTTGGCTATGTGAATTTTTACAGCGCAATGTTCCCAAACTCATTTCTCTGGACAGAAAGGAAAATGAAGCCACTTCTGAATAAAATAGCCGGAGTGTTTAAGTGGAAAATCCCCTTCTTTAACAAAATTGAATACAATTTCGACTTCCCATGTGAAGAAGATACAGCCTTGATTAATATGGGCTCCCCTCACTCTGCTTATTGGGCTTATGCATTCCCGCAAAAAGCAATGAACGTGTTTGATCACACTATGTACTTTGACTCTTTAAATTCCAAGGCAACAAAAGAATTCATTCGGGATTATCTTTATTTATTAAAGAAAATCAGTTTTAGACATAAAAATAAAAGACTTCTTCTTAAGAGCCCTCCGAATACGGCAAGAATTAAGCTCCTGTTGCAAATCTTTCCCGACGCAAAATTTATATATATAAACAGAAGTCCGGTCGAAATATATTATTCGCATCACAAATTATGGGAACAATGCCTGAAGAATTATGCATTACAGGAAATATCCCAATCTGAATTAGATAATATAATTACTCAAACGATGGGGAATGTTTTTCGACAATACAAGGAAGACAAAGATTTATTGAGCGAAACAAATCTTTGTGAAGTAGATTATGAAACGCTTTTAAAGAATCCACTATTTGTGATTAATGAAATTTATGAGTGTTTGGGGATAAACAAATCCACTACCACGGAAATGGATATTCTGGTCCAAATAGCAAAAGCCAGAAAATATACGCCATTCGCTTACGACTATGACCAGGAAAAAATTAAGTGGATTGAAAAAAATTTAATTCCGCATTGACTCTTTATGATTCTAATCAAAAACAAAAAGCCAGCAGTAATATGGCTAACAGGCTTCAGTGGCTCCGGAAAAACAACCATTGCAAATAGTTTGGTGAGGCAGTTAAAAAGGAGATCTATCAGCCCAATACTTTTAGATGGAGACGAAATCAGGAATGTATTTAAATTAGATGGATTTGACGAGGATTCCAGGAAAAAACATAACTTAAATATCGGCTACCTCTCATCGTTACTTGAAAAACAAGGAAATATTGTAATAGTCGCATTGATTTCTCCGTACATAGAAGTAAGAAATGAGATACGAAATCTATGCACGAATTTTATCGAAGTATATGTGGCAACCAGTTTAGACGTCTGCATTGAACGAGACCCAAAGGGCTTATATAAAAAGGCACAGTTAGGTGAGATAAAAGATTTCACAGGAATATCAGCCCCCTACTACCCCCCTTTAAAACCAGAAATTACTGTAGATACTTCCACAATGACGGCCGATGCCTGCTCAAGAAAAATATTGAGTTTTTGGAGCAAATAGAAAACTCATTATAAAATATTACGGTAAAACCCGAAAATCATTACCGCTGGCATCCGCCAGCAACTTAATAAGAAATTTGTAATCTAATATCTCTATTACTCTTCCGGAAGAAATTATTTTACCATTCCCCCAAACACTTTCTTCAGAAGATCCGAAGTTCTTGCTGCTGGGTTATTTCGAATATTTGCTTCCTCCACTGCAATTCTTTCAAACAGCGCAAATAATGCTTTATCGGAAACATGCCCTGCAAGGTCCGGATTCATTTTCTTGACCATTGGAACTTTATTATACCGGGTCACTGCATCCCCATAATATTTTGTAGCATTTGTTTTCTCCAGTGACTTCTCGATTACAGGCATAAACGCCGCTTTTAATTTAACGGAAGTTTTCTCCCGAAAGAAATTGGTGATGGAATTATTGCCGCCGGTAACCAGCTTTAGTGCATCCGTTACTGTCATTTCTTTAATAGCATCAACAAAGATCGGAGTCGCATACCCGACCGCATCTTCTGCTCCCCTGTTGATCGCTTCAATTGCATCATCGCACATTTTTCCCATGCCAAGATCCCTGAGCGTCTTCTCCATTTTTTTCGCATCAGGTGGCATCAAAACTTTATACAAGTCGCTTTTGAAAAAAGCATCGGGTTTATTCAAAAAAGCAACCGCCGAACTGATACCGTTATTGAGTGCTTCTTTTACACCTTTACCGGCTTCCTCTTCGGTCACATTGCTTTGATTCTTGCTGAGTTTTTGCCTGGCTTTATCTAAAATAGACTGTCCGGGAGAACTGGCGCCAATACTTACTGACAGCAGGAGAAATAGAATTTTTTTCATAGTGAGCCAAATTTAGCTCAAAAAGCCTGCCGCTAAAAAGTATAATTACGTCTTTTGAAAATTATAACATTATACCTCCAACGCCTCTTTGCGCTTTTGAATTCTTTCACGAATAATTCTGAAAAACCGGGACCTCTCCTTTTCACTCACCTCGCTGATCAGTGTCGAACGCTTCATCTGTGTTTGCATGTGATTGTACATGTTCTCTGTAAAACCCACATCCCGGGTCATCATAAAGTTAAAAGTGGTATGCGTCATGAATGCCATCTTCAGATTATCTGTAACGGCCAAAATTGAATTGTCGCCCAATAAAACCTCATTGAAATACATTTTGTATTCCCCCAGGGGTTTTTGTTCCGGGTCGTCAATTCTGAATTTATATCCTAATGCTGCCTGTTTTTCGAGGTGATTCCATATTTTCTCCAA
>DASVAM010000084.1:0-5607 GCA_036376375.1 Chitinophagaceae bacterium | reverse complement strand
AACGGAGGGAAATGATGGTTTGAATTTGATAACAGGCTCGAATATGGCGGGCAAGAGTACATTCTTAAGAAGCGTAGGGGTCAATATAGTTTTGGCAATGATGGGCTCTCCTGTTTATGCCAAATCATTTACTGTCTCGAAAATGAAAGTGATCAGCAGCATGAGAGTGAGCGATAATCTTGAAGAGAATACTTCCACCTTCTATGCAGAATTAAAAAAACTGAAAGAAGTTATCGAAGCAATTTACAGGAACGAAAAAGTTATTCTTTTACTGGATGAAATATTAAGAGGCACCAACTCTGCTGACCGGCACACTGGTTCAAAAGCATTGATCAAACAACTGATCCAGCATAATGCAGTTGGGCTGATCGCAACTCATGATCTTGAATTGGCCAAACTTGCCGATGAGTTTCCTGACAAACTCCACAATTATCATTTTGATGTGCAGGTGGCGGGCGATGAACTTTATTTTGATTATAAATTAAAAAAAGGCGTCTGCACCAGTATGAACGCTTCTTTATTAATGAAGAAGATTGGAATTGAATTATAGGCTAAGGCGTAAAACGAGCAAAAAGAGATAAAGAGACGAATCTAACCTTTGAAATAGGACCACGCAAAAGAACACCCACCTTCTCTTTTCCTCCTTCCGCCGTTAGCACCTATTTAAATAATCGCCACACATCGAGACCCATCGCATAAGCCATCAAGCCGATCAGCAAAACCATTCCGACCATTTGCGCATATTCTAAAAATTTATCACTTGGCTTGCGACCCGTGACCATTTCAGCGAGGGTAAATAATGCATGTCCTCCATCCAATCCCGGTATTGGTAATATATTCATGAATGCAAGGATAATACTGAAGATCGCAGTCAATGTCCAAAAGATCTGCCAATCCCAAAATGGAGGATAGATACCACCAATACTCAATACACTTCCAAGAGACTCACTTGGTTTAGCTTTCCCCGTAAACAATTGCCTGAAACCCGTAATATATCTTCCAAGCGTTGACCAGCATTCTTTAAAGCCGGCAGGAATCGCTTCAAAAAAAGTATATGTTTCTATTTCAGTTTTGAATCCAAGCTCTTCATAACTTTTAGGTGTGATGCCGAATTTCCCATCTTTGTCCAGCTTCACGGCTTTTGTAAGAGTATCATTTCCTCTCAACAGCTTCACCTGTACCGTTTCGTTCTTTTTATTCTTTACAGCTCGAACCGCCTCATGGTAATAAGGCGTTTCAATATTGTTGATCCCGACAATTTTATCTTCGGGCAGCAGGCCTGCTTTTTCAGCACCAGATTCTTCTCCGAATTTTTTTATTATAAATGGACCCCTTAATCCGATAAAGTTTCCTGAACTCCTCGTATTCAATTTTCTTATCAATCCTTCATCCAATTTTAAAACTACCAGGCTATCACCCCGTTTTACGGTTAGGCTGGTTGCTTCATTCAAAACGATCTGACCTTTTACTGTGATGAGATCTTTTACTGTGTTGGTATCCACTTTTAAGACAACATCACCATCTTTTAATCCCACTGTTTGAGCAAGGCTATCTGCTACTATACCGTATTTCGCATTCGCCGGTGGTAAATAATCTTTACCCCATACCCAAAGAATGAAAATGAAAATTATAATAGCAAGAATTACGTTGACAATAACACCGCCGAGCATGATGATCAATCGTTGCCACGCTGGTTTACTTCTGAATTCATGTGGCTGCGGAGGCTGTTTCATTTGTTCTTTATCCATGCTTTCATCGATCATGCCGGATATTTTTACGTAGCCTCCTAATGGTATCCATCCTATCCCATATTCAGTTTCTCCTTTAGTCTTTTTAAAAAGAGAGAACCATGGATTAAAAAACAAATAAAATTTTTCTACCCGGCAACCAAACCATTTTGCTGTAATAAAATGCCCGAACTCATGCAATAAGATCAAAATAGAAAATGAAGCAATGAATTGTGCCGCCTGTATTGGTACTGCATTCCAATCGATAGCTAATAACGTCATAATTTGTACCGATCCGCCCCGGGGCGGATATTTAGTTTAAAATGAGTGCAAATATCTTTTAAAAAAAGTTAGTGAAAAGAAAATTTTACGAATTACCGTTTTAGGAGATAAAGGCTTATAACTTAATTACATCAGCGGCAAAACTCCTCGCTTCACCGTCGCTTTCAATGTATTCATCCAAAGTAGGGTTTTCGATAAAGCTAATGTGCTGCATAGTTTTTTCGATCAGGTCCGTCATTTCAAGAAAACCGATCCGGTTCTTTAAAAATGCATAAACGGCGATCTCGTTGGCAGCATTCATGACGCAAGGAAGATTTCCGCCTTTATTCAACGCTTCTATCGATAAAGCCAGGTTGCGGAATGTGCGGATGTCGGGCTCTTCAAATGTCAATGTATTCATTCTTTTAAAATCATACCGCGGAAAGTCGTTCGGTATCCTATGCGGAAATGCCAATGCATACTGGATCGGTAGTTTCATATCGGGCATTCCCATTTGCGCTTTTATACTTCCATCTTCAAACTGCACCATGCTGTGAATTACACTTTGCGGATGAATGATCACCTGTATCTGTTCAGGAAGAAGATTAAAGAGGTATTTTGCCTCGATCATCTCCAATCCTTTATTCATCAATGTCGCAGAGTCGATACTGATCTTCGCACCCATATTCCAGTTAGGGTGCTGCAGCGCATGTTCTCTCTTTACATTCACCAAAAAATTCGGTTTTCTTCCAAGAAAAGGACCACCCGACGCAGTCAGGATAATTTTTTCTATGCGATTTCTCGTTTCACCTACAAGACACTGAAAGATGGCTGAGTGCTCCGAATCAACAGGAATAACCGGGGCCCGGCTCTCCGTTGCCCGTTGCATGATGATGTCGCCGGCCACCACCAGGGTTTCTTTATTCGCCAGGGCGATCGTTTTGCTATTCTCAATTGCCTTCAAAGTGGGTTTTAATCCTGCAAAACCAACGATTGCTGCCAGCATAAGATCATAACAATCCATGGCGGCCACTTCTTCCAGGGCTTTTTCACCACAAAAAACCTTTACATCGGTAGAAGCTAGTGCATCTTTTACCTTTTGATATTTACTTTCGTCACCAATAACGACAATATTGGGGTTGAACTGTAAAGCCTGTTGAATAAGTAAGTCATCATTTGTTTGCGCCGTCAGGACCTCGGCAGAAAATTTATCAGGGTTAGCTGCAATTACATTTAAAGCCTGGGTACCAATAGAACCGGTAGAACCAAACAAGGCAATTCTTTTGATACCACCGGTTTTGCCCTGTGCAGGTTTTGCAGGAGCTTCCGACGGTGTGTTTTCAAAAAAGACTTTCATTGATAATATGCCAGCTTTGGTTAATTAATTATTATCACCGGCCTGTCCGGCAGGCAGGCTCCACTTAGCCAACTCATCTGCAATTTTACGATCATTGCTTAACCTTGGCACTTTATTTTGTCCACCTAATTTACCAATTGATTTCATGTAATCAATGAACCCATTTTTCCTGACGGCGGTAATTCTCAAGGGAGATAAGATATTTCCGCTGACCAGGTCGTCATAATATACATTCTTTTTCCGGAGATTGTGCTCCACCTTATTTGCAAACGATCGAATATCTCCGGGTCTGTTCTCAAATTCAATGAACCATTCGTGATATGACTTGCCCTCATTCTTGCTTACAAATGGTGCTACTGTAAACTCTGTTATTTGCACATGTTCCTCTTCCGCAGCCTTCAAAATACTATATTCTACTTCTTCACCGATCACATGTTCACCAAATGCCGAAATAAAATGCTTTGTTCTTCCGGTGACTACCAGCCGATAAGGATCTGTTGAAATAAATTTTACGGTATCGCCAAGATTATATCCCCAAAGACCTGCATTGCTATTAATGATCATCGCATAGTTCTCTCCCGCTTTTACATCTTTTAATGAAAGTCTCGTTGGGTTTTCATTGAAAATTTCTGCAGCAGGAATAAATTCAAAATAAATGCCGCTATTGGAATTTAATAAAAGCCCTTCAGCACTTTGAGAATCCTGGAAGGCAAAGAATCCTTCGCTTGCCGGGAACAATTCTATACAATCAATTTTTCTTCCGATGCTTTCAAACAACTTGGCCTTGTAGGGTTCAAAATTTACACCACCCTGCACCATCACACTGAAGTTAGGAAATAGTTCGCCAACTTTTTTACCGCTTCGTTTTATCAATTCATCAAAATACATCTGCATCCACGGCGGTATGCCGCTGATCAGTGTCATGTCCTGTTTGATCGTTTCATCAACGATCCTACTCAATTTCGTTTCCCAATCTTCAATACAGTTGGTTTCATAAGACGGCATTTGATTTGAACGCAGGTATTTGGGTACATGATGGTTCACGATCCCGCTCAACCTTCCGGTTGGAATACCTCCCACTCTTTCCAATTCGGGCGAACCGGATAAAAAGATCAGCTTGCCATCAGCAAACCGGGTGTTTCCCGTCTCTGCCATATAACAGAGCAGTGCATTACGGGCGGTATTAATATGATTTGGAATTGAATCTTTGGTGATGGGAATATATTTAGTACCGCTCGTGGTGCCAGAAGTTTTGGCCAAATAGATCGGTCGGCCCTTCCACAGAATATTATGTTTGCCTTCCTTTATTTTATCGATCCATGGGCGCATTTGCTCGTAATCCTGGACAGGAACGGCCTGTTTGAATTCTTCATATTTCGTGACTTTATCCAATCCCAGGGTCCTGCCATATTCAGTACCTTTTCCGATTTTTATGAGCTGCTGAAGAATATTTTCCTGGTCCGCCACCGCGGTTGCCATGCCTTTCCGGATACCTTTATATATATATGAAGCGAACGGTTTTGCTAAAAACGACTTGATTTTCATACCCTAATTACACTGCAAACTACAATGAACTGCAAATATAAAAGAAGGCATTTCAAATCAGCCGGGTGTGAATATAAATCTTTGATAATCTGTTTGCCGGAACCTCATTTCCCCTTACCTTTGCCCGCCCGTGCCGGGAATAGTAAAACAAAAAATTAGATTATAAACGGCCCATTCGGACGGGCCATCCTTAATTTTAAAGCGATGATAGCAGTTGTAAAAATAGCTGGTCAGCAATATAAAGTGGAAAAAGACCAGACTTTATATGTACCACATATTGAAGGAAATGCCGGTGATAAACTGGATCTCGAAGTATTGCTGGCGGATGCTGATGGTAAAGTTTCTTTGGGATCTGATGTAAAAGCAAAAGTAAAAGCTGAAATACTGGGGCATGAAAAAGGTGACAAAGTAATTGCTTACAAACAAAAAAGAAGAAAAGGGTTTCGCAAAAAGATCGGCCATCGCACGTTGTACACTCAGATCAAAATAAACAGTATCAAATAGAGAAGCAGTTTTAATTAAATCTGTCCGAATGGACTCCTTCGGAGAAATCTAAAATCGTAAATCTAAAATTCATTTCTCATGGCACATAAAAAAGGTGAAGGCAGTGTAAAGAATGGTCGTGACTCGCAAAGCAAACGCCTTGGTGTAAAAATTTTTGGTGGTCAACCTGCTATTGCTGGCAACATCATCGTTCGTCAACGTGGTACAGTTTAT
>DASVAM010000076.1:0-14821 GCA_036376375.1 Chitinophagaceae bacterium | reverse complement strand
CAGAAAAGGTTGTAAAAAATAGGTGCCCATCGAAACATTATTCGGGTCTACACCATCAATTTTCAGCATTTCATGAAAAGTCGTCGTGGCATCCTTCAGATAAAAACTTTGCATTTGTTCTTCTACTCTTTGAACGTTGGCTTTATTATCCAATACAACAAATGTGTTCAGGTAAGAATTGAACCAGTTATGCGTGTCTTCTGCATCTGCATCAGATACTTTAAATGGTAGTAACACATCAAACTGAATAGAAGAATTCTGAGGGCCAGGTTTTGCTACAGCCGTTACTTCGTAAGGAACAAATATGCTGTCTTCTTTTATCATCACTATTTTACCGACAGCATCTGTTGTACCAAATTGTTTATTCGCCGCGTCTTCACTCAGCACAATTGAATGGGGTTCTGTTAAACAGCTTTCAGCAATGCCACTTAGCAACGGAAAAGTAAATACAGAGAAGAAATTCGAATCAACATACAATAAACTTTGCGATTGAACACCGGTTCCTGTTTTGATATCTTTATAACGGTGATCTACACGCACAAAAGACTTTATACCGGGAACATTTTGCCTAAACCTTGGTCCCTGTAAAAGGCCTGTAACGGGAATCTTATTTTCTTTTCGTTGCGATACAATACGATAAATGTTGTTTACATTTTTATGAAACCGGTCAAAGCTTACTTCATCTTTTACATACAGCATAATCAACATGGCACAAGCCAAACCAAGGCCTAATCCTGCTATGTTGATGAAAGAATACACTTTGTTTCGTGCAAGATTTCTAAACGCGGTTTTGAAATAATTTTTAATCATAGAAATTATTCTATTCTGTTCGTAATGATTTAACCGGGTTTGCAATGGCCGCTTTTATTGCCTGGAAACTCAGTGTCATCAATGCAATCAGCACGGCAACTGCGCCTGCGATAATAAATATCCACCAACTGATATCAGTACGATAAGCAAAATCCTGCAACCATTTATTCATTGCCCACCAGGCAACAGGAAATGCAATACAACAGGCAATCAATACGAGTTTTAAAAAATCTTTTGAAAGCATTGCCGATAATTGCGTAGCCGTAGCTCCGAGTATTTTCCGGATGCCTATTTCTCTTGTACGCTGATCAGCCGTAAATTTTGCAAGCCCGAATAAACCAAGACAGGCAACAAAAACGGTAAGCCCGGCAAAAATGGTCAGTATCGTTCCAATCTTTTGTTCTGCTTTATACGTATTATTATATCGATCATCAAGGAATGAGTAACTCATCGGATCTTCAGCGCCGTATTCTTTAAACCGTTTTTGCAGTTTTGTTGTGAGGCCCGGGATATCAGTAGTCTTAATTTTTGCTACCAGATTACCGGGATCAGGAGCCAATACCATTAGCAATGGAGAAATACTTTCATGCAATGAACGGAAGTGAAAATCTTTTACGATTCCGATTACATGATATGTTTCTTTTTCGCCACGCTTACTGGTTCGTGAAATGGTTTGTCCGATTGCGCCTTGTTTCCATCCCAATGCATTTGCGGCAGCCTCATTCAATATGACTGCAGATGAATCCATAACAGATTGCTGTGAAAAATTTCTCCCGACTTTTAATTGTATGCCAAGCGTCGGAATATAATTTTCATCTACTTCATACCGTAATGTTTTTACAAGCCTGCCGGGTTCCTGTGCAGAAGAAACAAAAAAGTTATTGTTATCGCTATTCCCTGCAGGCAAATATCGTGAAGCACTCACACTGGCAATCGCTGGATCATCCTGTAATTGCTGTTTAAAAATTTGCATATTCTTTCCTAATGCCCACACGTTGGACAATACCATTATTCTGTCCTTGTTATAACCCACGTCTTTATTGCGTATGTAAGAAAGCTGCTTGTAAACAACCGTTGTGCATACAATAAGGATAATCGATATAAAAAATTGAAAAATAACCAATCCGCTTCTGAAGCTCAGGCCGCTTTTTGCAGGAATAAAATTTCCTTTTAATACCGATACTGGTTTGAAAGAAGAAAGATAGAATGCCGGATAACTGCCTGCAATCAGTCCTGTAAATAAAATGACTGCTAACAATGCAGGTATCAGCAATGGTTTTTCAATAAAACTGAATGTTAGTTGCTGTCCTGAAAGATTATTGAAAACCGGCAGTGCCAATTTTATAAACACAAGCGAAAACAATAAAGCGATTGTCGCAATAAGGGTTGATTCTGTGAGGAATTGTTTAACCAATTCACCCTTCATGGACCCAAGCACTTTGCGAATACCTACCTCACGGGAACGTTTAGACGCTCCTGCAGTAGACAGGTTCATGAAATTGATACAGGCTATTAACAGCATGAATAGCGCAATAGCGCTGAATATATATACATAACGAACATCACCGGGTTTGCTCAGGTCGCTCCGAAAATCAGAATACAAATGAATATCAGTAAGACGCTGTAAATGAAAAGTAATATTGCTACCGCCTTTTCTGAATTCGGCAAGTGTTAATCCTGCGCCATCTTTCATTTGCGGGCCGATATATTTATCAACCAGTCCCGGCACCTTTGCTTCCAGCTTTTCAAAATCATTTTTATCTTTTAATACCACATAGGTGTAATAGTTGGAGCTCATCCAGTTTTGTTGTCTCGAATCTTCAAGACCGGATAGTGCAACAAAGAGTCCGAAATGAAAATGACTGTTTACCGGAATGTTTTCAATCACACCCGTTACTTTCATCGGGGCTTTATCTTCATCTTTAAACCTGATGATTTTCCCGATTGGATTTTCTTCTGCGAAATATTTTTTAGCAATGTCTTTTGTGAGCACAACTGAATTGGGCTCTGTTAAGGCTGTTTGACTATTACCATTTATAAACTGCAGCGTAAATACCTGGAAAAAATTAGAATCCACATAGGCTAACACATCATCTTTAAAGAGCCTTCCATCGCAAATGAGTTTTGGGGACGAATAAGCGTCCCGGAGACGGGTAGCATCTTCCACTTCGGGAAAATCTTGTTTCATAGCCTGTGCTACCGGTGCCATCACAACAGATTCCTTCATTTTTTCGCCCTGCACTTCACCCTGGAAATAAACCCGTGCAATCCGGCCGGCTTTTTTATTGAACCGGTCATAACTCAATTCATTACTTACAAAAAGCAGGATGATGAGGCAGGTAGCCAAACCAATTGAAAGACCAAGAATATTGATACAAGAAAACCACTTATCCCTGATGAGATTCCTCCATGCGACTTTGAAATAATTTCTGATCATGAGTTATATTTTATTCTGTTCGCAATGACTTCACCCCGTCCCCGTCCCGATAGCTATCGGGATAATCGGGATTCCATCACTAATTACTCCGTTCGTAGTGACTTCACAGGATTTGCAACCCCGGCTCTTACGGCCTGTGCGCCAATCGTTACAAATGCCACAATGATCGCTAATGCACCGGCAGCAATAAACACCCACCATCCTATTGAAATACGATAAGCAAAATCCTGCAACCATTTATTCATAAAATACCAGGCAAGTGGTGCAGCAATTATCAATGCAATTACAACAAGCTTTAAAAAATCTTTTGATAATAATGTTATAATACCGGGCAATGATGCACCCAGTACTTTACGAATACCAATTTCTTTTGTGCGATTGATAGCAGCCAATGCCGCCAGGCCAAACAAACCAAGACAAGCCAGAAAAACAGAAATGCCACCGGCCCAGCCGATAATGTTGCTCCATCTTCTTTCTGATTTATAAAAGTTATCAAGGCTTTCATCAAGAAAACTGTATTTGAACGGCAAATCAGTTACAATACCGGTCCATGCTTTCTGCATGGCAGCTATAGCAGGCGCTGGATTGCCAGGTTTTATCTTCACAAAAAATTTATAGGGCGCATAATCTGCAAACTGGTGAAACATCTGCGGTTTTACTTCTTCCTTAAATGGACGGAAATTAAAGTTCTGCACCACTCCAATTACGACAGGAGTTTTTGTTTCCATATATCCTTTTATCGGCTGACCAACTGCGTTCTCCATTGTCCATCCCATATCTGTAACCATCGCCTCATTAACAATAACTGACGTGACGGTATCCTCAGTGAACTTTGGATCAAAATTTCTCCCTGCAAGAATCTTCATGCCCAGTAACGGCACGTATTCATGATCTACAAAATATTCAAACACCTGCTTATTGGTTCCATTGTATTCAAATCCCGAGCGGCTCCAGCCGGTACCTTCGCCAAGACCCAGCTCTGCCCCAGCAATACCCCCAATATCCGTTCTTGAAGCAATCGCCTGTTTGAATAAAGGATAGATCTCTTTTGTCTTTGTATCATTGGCATCTACTACCACAATATTTTCTTTATTGAAGCCCGGATATTTATCTGTCATGTATTTTGTTTGTTGCAAAATGATCATCGTGCAAATGATCAACCCAATTGACAAAGCAAACTGTACCGTTACAAGGGATTTTGTAAAAATGTTCGACCCGCTTACCCTTATTTTACTTTTTAAAACTTCTATTGGGCGGAAGCCCGATAATATCAGCGCAGGATAGCTGCCCGCAAGCAAACCAACAAGCAATGTTAATCCGGCCAGCATCCAACTCATTTCAGGGTATAATGAAAAGGAAAATTGAAGCTCACGGCCGGAAAGCTGGTTAAAATATGGAAGTAACAATTTGACAAGCAATAAACCAATCATCAACGATAGAACACTTAACAAAATCGCCTCCGCCAGGAACTGGATGACTAAATCTTTTCTTTCGCTTCCAATAACTTTTCTCACTCCCACTTCTTTTGCTCTTCTTGCGGAACGGCCAATAGCGAGTGTCGTAAAATTTATACATGCTATCAACAACACACCCGCAGCAATGCTTAATAATATCCATAGGGTTTTGGGATTCACATTTTCAACCGTGCCTCCGAAGATCTCTGTATCCGTATGAGTCGATTTCAGGGGCTGCAATCCATACCGTACGGGTGGTTCATTCCCCTCCCATTTGAATCCGCCTTTCTTCAATTCCTCTTCTTCTGCTGGATAATATTTGTGGCGAAAATCACCAAGTCTCTTACGATCATCAGCCAAACCGCTTCCCTCATTTAATTGTACATAGGTAATATAAGCTGAGCGGAACCAGTTATTCACTCCTCTTTTGCCGGGTTGTGTAGTTTCCCAGTAGTTAAAGTTTCCAAGTATGCCAAAAGTTATTGATGAGTTAGCTGGCATATCCTCAGCAACAGCGCTTACAATAAACGGTACAAATTCCTCTCCGAATTTGATCTCAATCGTACGCCCAACAACATTATCGGATCCGAAATATTCTTTTGCCTTTGAACGTGTAAGAACAAGATTATGCAATTCTTTCAATGCACCTTCCGCTGTTCCATATTTTAAAGGGAAAGTGAATAGAGAAAAGACAGCAGGATCAGCATAGGTCACCGCATCACGCAACACCTTGCCATCTGCCCTTACAAAACTTTTTCCCCAACCTTCCTGGAAACGGACATAATCTTTCACATCAGGAAGATCTTTTTTCATGGCAGGCCCTAATGGAGACGGCAGGTACACATCACCTTCGGCCTTTTCCCCATTCATTGCCTCCGTCCAGCGATATACGCGATAAATATTATCTGCATTGCTATGAAAACGATCAAAGCTGAATTCATTCACCGCATACAATAGGAATAACGAGAAACAGGCAAGTCCAATAGATAACCCGGAAATATTTATAAACGACAAGACTTTTTGCCGCCCGAGATTACGCAAGGCAATTTTGAAATAATGTTTGATCATGGCGTTGGTTTTATGTTGTCCTTTTGAACGAGTAATGAATGATTAGTAAGGAGCACTTCACACTCATCATGCATTACTCATCACTCATTATTCATCATTCATCATTTAAATGCAAGACTGATTCGGCCGCTGGATGATCTTACTCTCACCGGCACGCCGCCTCCATTCAATTTTCCCTGCAGATTGTCATCTTCGATCTTTCCATCAAAATTTCCAAGTTGATCAGTTTTTATCCTGTTACCACTAAGATCAAGATCAACACCTTTTCCTTTTGGAAGCAGGAGATCAATTCCGCCACCCGAGTTAGACAGCTTTACATATTTTCCCAGCTCTTTTATTTCAATGTCAATTCCGCCACCGCTTGTGGATGCTTCAACGCTGCACGCAAGTTCATACAAATGAATACGGCCACCGGATGTATGGGTAACCAATTCTCCACCGATATTTTTTCCATTTATGCTGCCACCACTTGTTGATGCTTTTTATATCACCCTTCAGATCATTCAGGCTTAAAGACCCGCCGGAAGTAGTAAGCCGCATTTTGCCATTGCAATTACTTGCCTTGATGCTCCCGCCGCTTGTTGTCAGATCCATATCATCTCTTGAATTTTGAAGATTGATGCTGCCGCCGGAAGTACGTCCTTCCATTTTACCTCCTACGTTATCAATATTTAAACTACCACCGCTTGTAGTGAATTTTTGATCCCCATTTAAATTGGTCAAATTAATGCTACCGCCACTTGTTGCCAGGTCGTTAGAAACAGTCTTTAAGACATATATCTTAAAAGAAATGCTCAAGCCTTTTTTCCAATCCATATTTCTTTGCTTTGGCCTGGCGATCGCTGTCAATTTATTATTACTGACAGATACGTTCAGATCATATTGCTCCAGCCGTTTGACGATCTCTTCCTTTGAAATTTCATTTTTGCCATTATTACCATTGATATATACCTCCACTTTCGTTTCAGCAGCCGCGCTAACACCTGTTACAGATATGCTCCCACCGGAAGTTTGTACTTCCGTACTTTTCACAGATTCGCCGCTAAGTGACTTTGTCATATAAGGTTCTTTGTCGGACTTATTTTGACCAAAGGCAAAAAAGCTAACGGTCGTCATCAACGTCAATAAAAAAAGCTTTCTCATATATTTATTTTTTAATGGTTATAAACTATTCAGTTCTTAATGACTTTACCGGTTTCGTAATGGCGGCTTTCATTGTGTTGAGACTGACAATTACCAATGCCAACAAAAGGATCAATAAACCAACTCCAGCGAATAACCAAATGCTTATGTTGATCCGGTCAGGATATTTCTGCAGCCAGTCGTTCATGAACCACCATGCAATTGGTGTGGCAATCACAAATGCGATCAATACCAGTTTCAAAAAATCTTTTGAAATAAGCAGCAGTAATTGTTGCAATGTTGCTCCCAAAACTTTGCGGATACCGATCTCCCGAACACGTTTTTCAATGGTGAATGAAGCGAGACCAGCAAGGCCAATGCAACAAATAAAAATGGCAAGACCTGCAAATATGTTAGTGATCCTGCTGATCAGGTTCTCCGTCAGAAATTTTCTGCCGAACTCCTCGTCGGCAAATTTGTAATCGAATGGAAAAGCCGGGTTATATTTTTTAAATACCGTCTCAATTGACTTCAAAGCCTTTTTTGGCTCAACCGACCCCTTCAAACGGATGTTTATTGAATTTGAATTTCGGGGATCAAAATATACAAGCATTGGATCCACTGCCTTAAATGGCGACTCCATAACGATATCACTTGTAACGCCAATAACTGTATGTTTGTTTGCGCCATTTCTGAATTGGGTTCCAACAGGGGTTTTTAAACCCATTGCTTTCACCGCGGTTTCATTTATTAATATGTTTGCAGAATCGGCGGGAACTCCTGAAAAGTCTTTTCCCTCAAGGATTTTTACACCCATTGTCTTTGTGTAGTCGACATCTGTTGCCATACCGGCAACAATAAGCTGAGCCCCTGCTGGCTTTCCATCCCAATCCGGGGCCGGCATTTTCCACCACACTTCAGTGATCGGGGAAAATGATCTGTTCACCATGCTGATCACGCCCGTTTTCATCAGTTCATCTTTTATCGCTGCATAATTTTTTTGTGTATCCTCCGATGCAGGGATCATGATCAGATTGTTGGGATCGTAACCGATATCACGATTCTTGATATGCTGTATTTGCTGATAAATAATTATTGTAGCGGAAATCAGAAGAATAGAAATTGTAAATTGCCCGACAACGAGAATATGTCTTGGCAATGCACTTTTTTTACCTGATAAGAAAGTTCCTTTTAAAACCTTTACCGGGCTGAATGATGATAAGTATAGTGCGGGGTAACTGCCGGCAACAATCCCGGTGAAAAGTATCAATCCAATTGCCCCTATCCAGAAAAGCGGTTGTACAATGCTTAGTGATAAATTTTTATCGACAAGACTATTAAAAGATGGGAGTAAAAGGTAAACAGTGAGTACTGAGAGAACAAAGGCGATCGATGCCAAAATGATCGACTCAGAAAAGAATTGAAATATAAGTTGTCTTTTACCGGACCCGAGTGTTTTTCTCACTCCTACTTCTCTGGCTCGTTTTTCAGAACGGGCCGTAGAGAGATTCATAAAGTTGACACAAGCGATCAATAAAATGATAATAGCAATGATGCTAAATAAACGGACATATTCGATCATTCCCCCGGCGTTCTTTCCGTCTTTGAATTCACTTTGCAGTCTCCATTTATTCATGGGGAATGCGAAATAGGTGCTGATACGCTTATCACTTTCATCATGCTGGTATTTGATATCATTAATGCTTTTCTCCAGCAGTTGCATATTCGTTCCGGGATGTACCTGTATAAAAACATCCCATGAAGAATTCTGCCAGTTGGTCATCGCCCTTTTCACAAAATCATTGTTATAGTTAAACGCGTTTATGAAATCAAATTGAAAAGTAGAGTTGCCGGGCACATCAGCAATAATGGCGGTCACTTTTGCATCATACTCATTATCCACTCTTATTGTTTTATTGACCGGGTCATCATTACCAAATAATGCTTTTGCTGTCGACTTCGTCAATACGATTGAATAAGCATCGGGCAATGCAGCGGTTGGAGTACCAGAAATAAATTTCCATGAAAACATCGTAAAGAAGCCTTCACTAACTGTATGACCTTCTTTCTTTAATTTATTTTCTCCATAAGCCAGAATATGAGGCTGTCTGTGAGTAGTGACTACCGCATTCTTTATTTGAGGGATCTGTTTCCCGATCGTACTGGCCAGCGGTAACACCATGTTCTGATCAGTAAAAACCTGGTTGTTGAAATCACGGTTGGCATAAATTTTATAAATGCTGTTGTAATTGGAATGAAACTTATCATAAGTAAGCTCATCTTTCACCCATAGTGAAATTAATATTGTACACGTGATACCAATAGTAAGCCCCAATATATTTGTTGCAGAAAATCCTTTATTTCTGAACAAATTTCTCCATGCAATTTTGAAATAGTTTTTGAGCATAACTAAATTTTATTCTGATCTTAATGTTTTTACAGGATTCGCAAAAGCTGCTTTTACGTTGATGACACTAAAGCCCTTTCTTTTAGAAAGATTACGAAAGGCAACTTTAAAATAGTTTTTAAGCATAGCTTTCCTGCTTTTTTAATAAACACCGTGACGATTAGTAGTTTGTGTCGATAAAAGAGCTTCTGAAAAAACTAAACCCCGAATGCAGGTTTTACTCATTCTGTCCGTAGTGACTTCACAGGATTTGCGATAGCGGCCTTTATTGATTGAAAACTTATGGTCAGCAAAGCGATCAACATGGCCACCACGCCAGCCACCACAAATACCCACCAGCTAATATTGATCCTGTATTCAAAATCCTGCAGCCAATTATTCATTAACCACCATGCAACAGGGAATGCAATGGCTGCAGCGATCAATACAAGTTTCAAAAAGTCTTTTGACAACATCTTTACGATCCCTGTAACGCTTGCACCTAATACTTTGCGAATACCGATCTCTTTGGTTTTTTGTTCAGCCGTAAACATGACCAAACCAAACAAGCCAAGGCATGAAATAAATATGGCGAGGAAAGCAAAGTAACGTGACAACTTGCTTACTGTGTACTCAGCTTTGTAATTTTTCATGATCTCATCGTCAGTAAAATAGTATTTGAATGGAAATCCCGGATTGAATTTTTTGAAAGTACTTTCCATACTTGCTATTGCCTGCCTGGTCTTCCCTTTCTCGGTCCTGATAATCACGCTGCCCCAATAACCACCATCACCCGTCCAGCTTTTCTTAAATAAGCGAAGGATCAATGGCTCGATCGGAACTTTTAATGAATTATGATGAAAATCTTTCATCAATCCGATGATAGTCCCTTTATCACCCCACATTGTTAATTCTTTTCCAACAGGATCTTTATAGCCAATTTTTTTTGCGGCCGCCTCATTGATGAGATAATTCATCGTATCCAGGCTATAGGAAGGGTCAAAGTCACGACCGGCAATCAACCGGATATCCATTGTTTTTACATAATCATAGGTGATCGGGTTATTGCTAAACAAAATAAGTTTGGTCGTGTCCTTTCCGGGCCAACGAACCCCTTGCGTAGAACTTCCTACTTCCACCGGGCTATGTCCTGAACTTGTAACATTTTTGATACCGGGCTGTTTCAGTAATTCTTCCTTGAAAGCGAAATAGCTTTTACCCAATCCGCCTTCTAATGGCATATATAATAGATCTTCTTTTGCAAAACCAAGATTTTTGTTATGGATGTAATCGAGCTGCCGATAAACGACGATCATCCCCAATATCAAAATGATAGATAATACGAACTGTGATACAACAAGTGCTTTCCTGAAGAAAGTGGCACCACTTTTGAATTTCAAGATCCCTTTTAAAACTACGATCGGTTTTAAGGTTGACATGAACAATGCTGGATAAGAACCTGAAATAACACCCGTAACGACCGCTAATCCAAGCAGGATCAAAACGAACGTGGGATCAGCCAGGCTGATCGACAATTGTTTATCAGTTAGCTCGCTAAATACCGGGAGGATCAAAACAACGAGTAATAAAGAAATCAGAATAGCGAGGAATGAAACCATCATTGATTCACCAATGAATTGGGCGATCAATTGTCTTTTACCGGCACCCACAACTTTTCTTACGCCGATCTCTCTTGCTCTCCTTAAGGAACGGGCGGTTGCGAGATTCATAAAATTGATACACGCTATCAATAGGATCACCACCGCGACAAAAGAGAAAATTCTCACGTTCTCAATCCGGCCTCCGGCCTGTTTGCCATTATCCCAATTTGAATACAAATATGATTCACCATAGTTTTGAAGGAATAACTCTACATTGCTGTCTTTATTCTTTGTTTTAATATAGTTTTTGATCTTGGCATTTACCTTATCGACCGATGTGTTTTCTTTAAGCATCACATAACATCTTGGCCCGTTGTTGCCCCATTCTTTTGCCCAGTCATTTCTTTTGAACCAGATATCATAGCTCATCAGGAAATCAAATTTCAGAGATGATAATTTTGGTACGACATCCAGCACACCGGTAACAATTACATTTTCCCGGCTATCGATCTTAATCATTTTACCCACCGGGTCCTCTCCTTTAAAATATATATCCGCAAGACTCTTTGAAATCACAATCGCATCGGGCCGGGCAAGCGCCGTAGCAGGATCGCCCTTCAATAACCGGTAAGAAAACATCCGCAGAAAATCTTTTTGTACATACCGGCCTTTTTCTTTATCATAATTGTTTCCCACGGTAAACAATGGTTCTTCTTCCCAGAGCATCTGACTTGCCATTTCTATTTCAGGTATATCCTTTACAATATTCTCTGCCAATATGCCGGGTGAAGAAGGAAAAGTTGAAATGTCACCAGAATAATACTGGTTTTCCATTACACGAAACAGGCGCTTGTCATTTGCATGAAACCTGTCCTTTTTTAACTCATCTTTCAACCAAAGCATGATCAAAAGACTGCAGGTCATTCCGAGCGCGAGTCCGAAAATATTGATCAGGGAAAAAGCCTTATTATGTAAAAGATTTCTCCACGCTGTTTTAAAATAATTTTTGATCATGGCCATTTTTTATATGAGTGATCAGTGACGGGTGATGAGTAGGTGTGACTCATTACTTATTAACTTATTACTCATTACTCATCTATTCATTCTGTTGATCATTAAGCAGTGATGAGTAGATGGAACTGATTACTCATTACTCATCACTCATTTTTTCATTCTGTTCTTAAACTCTTCACGGGGTTGGCTAAAGCTGCTCTAATCGCCTGTGAGCTCACGGTTATAAGAGCGATCAAAAACGCTATAACACCTGCCGCCACGAAGATCCACCAACCAATATCGATCCTGTATGCAAAATCCTGTAACCATCTGCTCATTGCCCACCATGCCAGGGGTATAGCTAATGCCGATGCAATCATTACAAGGATCAGAAAATCTTTAGAAAGCATTGTTATTATGTTATTGATCGTGGCACCAAGGACTTTCCGAACTCCGATTTCTTTGATTCTTTGCTCTGCGGTATATGTTGCTAATCCAAATAAACCAAGACAAGCAATGAGTATAGCAATGATGGCAAGGGTCAATCCCAATTTACCCGTACGTTGCTCTACCCGGTACATGTTATCAAAAGATTCGTCCATGAACTGATAACTGAATGGCATACCGGGTGCCATTGCCTTCCATTTACTTTCAATTTTGCCTAACAGTTGCGTCATATCAGCAGTATTCACTTTAAATGCAGTAGCCCAGGAATTATCAGCCAACCGAAAACAAAGTGGGCCAATATTTTCTTTCATTGATTCGAAGTGAAAATTTTTAACCACACCAATCACTTCGCGACTGATGAGCGTGTTACCGAAACCATCCTGGAAATAAGTATATAATTTTTTACCTACAGGGTCGCTCCAACCCAACAATTTAGCTGCCGTTTCATTAATAATTGTTGCATTTGAATCTGTACCAAAATCTTTTGAGAAATTGCGACCTTTTATAATTTCCATTTCCATCAGCGGGATATAATGATGATCAATATTCCATACTTGCATATTCAAACTATTCGTCGAGGACATTGCCGCTTCTGAAGAAAAGCTGACATCATTTCTCGAAGAGCCAGCGACCGGAAGGTAACCGGCATACGTTGCGCCCCTGACACCTGTGAATTTTGAAACTTCATTCTTAAATGCTTCACGGTTATTTCCCAACGCCCCTGTACCATTTACAATCAGCATTTGATCTTTACTAAACCCCAGTTTTTTTGTTTGAATATAATTTAACTGCCGGAATACAATTATCGTAGCTGCTATCAGAAAAATAGATGTAGTAAACTGACCGACGACCAATACATTTCTTAAGGGGCTTTTTCTTAATCCACTACTAAGCTTTCCCTTCAAAACCACAATAGGATTAAAGGAAGAAAGCACAAATGCCGGGTAAAGTCCCGATAATAAACCAACAATAAGCGGCAATGCAATAAGAAAAATGAGATAGTTTGTTTGTAAGAGATCCGAAATAAGCAATTGTTTTGCCGACAAATTATTAAACCATGGTAAACACAGCCACGCGATACCGATCGCAAAAGCAGTGGATATAAAAGCGGTCAGGGTAGATTCAGTTAGAAATTGTTTTATCAATGAACTTTTTTCAGAGCCGACTACTTTACGGATGCCCACTTCTTTTGCACGACTGGCAGACCTTGCCGTGGAGAGATTCATAAAATTGATACAGGCAAGCAGCAGAACAAATAAGGCAACAGCGGAAAAAATATAAACGTATTGGCTATTACCGTTCACATTTAGTTCTGCAACACGGTCAGAACGTAAATGAATCTCAGCTAATGGCATCAGGCTATACTCCAATTTGTTTCCCGCTTTTTCAAATTCATCCATTGATTTTATTTGCATGAACTGAGCAGCCTGCGGTACCACATATTTATCAATAAACGGGGCAAAATTCTTTTCGAATGCTTTATGATCCGTCCCGGGCTTCAGCAATAAATATGTCTGATGATTATGGCTTAAAAAATTACCCCATTGATAGTCGACATTATCCATAGAAAAGATCATGTCGAAAGTGAAATGGGAATTACGCGGAATGTCCTTCATGACCGCCGTCACTTTATAGAGGGTACTGCCATTGTCGTCCGTTTCGATATTTTTTCCGATGGCCTCGGCTGTTCCAAAATATTTTTTTGCAGCAGATGCTGAAATAACGACCGTATTAGGCTCATTCAAGGCTGTTTTTCCATCGCCGGAAATTATCGGAATTGTAAAAACATCAAAGAGTGTCGAATCGGCATGGGACACGTTGTTTTCCCTGATAAATTCATTTCCTTTTTTAACCAACTTTGAACCACCTGACGAAAAAAAACGTACAAATTCTTCAACCTGGGGATAATCCTTTTTCAACGTGGCGCCCATCGGATCAGAGGCAACTGCCAGGTGTAATTTATTTCCTCCAAAAACGATATCGGAGTTTATGCGATAAATTCTGTCAGCCTTTTCATTGAAGCGATCATAACTCAATTCATCAGCTACATACAATGCAATTAAAATAAAACAGGCAAGGCCGGAGGCAAGGCCTATGATATTAATAAATGAAAAAGTTTTGTTCTTTACGAGGTTTCTCCATGCTATTTTAAAATAATTTTGAAACATGGCTATACTTTTAAGTTTATCGCCATTCGCTTTTCGCTCCGCGCAGCGAGAAGCGAGTAGCTTGCAACGATCTTTATACTAATATATTCTCTGTTACTGTTTGTCCATCCAGCATGCGAATGATCCGATGACTGTAACGGGCATCATGCTCAGAGTGTGTTACCATAATGATGGTGGTTCCCTGCTCATTCAGATCGGTGAGCATTTGCATTACTTCACTCCCGTTGTGGGAATCAAGATTACCAGTGGGCTCATCCGCAAGGATAAGTTTTGGTTTATTTACAACTGCTCTTGCAACCGCTACCCGTTGCTGCTGACCGCCGGATAATTGTTGC
>DASVAM010000056.1:0-3890 GCA_036376375.1 Chitinophagaceae bacterium | reverse complement strand
TGCCTCTGCTTTTGCAGCTTCATTTACCTTATAAGCAGTAGAATAATTTTTTGATTGGGAATTACCCAAACCAGCAATTACAAGATTTTCTTCTGTCACCTTTGCGCCTTTATCTAACTTTCCCTCTTTCTTTGCCTTATTTATCACCACTTCAGCCAACTGCGCATCTTTTGCACTGGCTCTTGCTGTACTGGAAATAGAGTATAATAATACACCAGCTGCATCACCCGTTACGGCCGCCTTCGTGTCTGCATCAAAATTCAATTTTTGATATTCCCGGCTCCGTCTTAATTTATTGGTGTCAACGGATCTCCCAATATCATCGGCCCCCTCAAGGGCATTATTTGCCAAAGCAGATTGAAGAACAGGTGCCCAGCCCCCATCCTGCCATGCCCCGTTATTACTCTGCGTCTTTTGAATTTTGTCGATGCATTTATCCAATGCCTTTTCAATACGCCTTTTTATTTGCTCATCTTTTATATCAGATCGAAGTAAGTTGGTGAAAAATTGAGCAGTAAGTATAACGTCAATATTTCTTCCCAGCTTTGCTTGTGCCTGTGTATTTGTAAGCGTGGTGATCTGCATTTGGTCCGGCGGACAATTCTCTACGGCCCTTAATAAATATTCCGTTCCTTTTTGTAAGGCTGCGGCATATTTACCTTGCTCAAGCGTATTGTCATTTCTTAGCAAACTCATGCTGACTAATGAAGTAGATGCCGGATCGGTTTTTACTGCATGGGGATCCCTGGTGTCCTGCGCTGAATGGCCCCCTGAGCCCCATCCGCCATCCGGAGCCTGCGCCGCAGCGATCCATTGGATTCCTTTTTTTACTGCAGAATCAACCATCGGGCTGGTAACAAAGGAATTGATATGTTTCCCATCTTCAGAGCTATCAATTCCAAGTATCGTTTTCATCACACAAACATGATCAGGGTTGGGATTACTACAGCAGGTTGCAACTTTCTTCGATGATTGTAATTTCTGATCTTCATAAGAAGCAAGAATAATGATGGCGCTTATCCCAAAGATGAAAAGAGGAAGCAGCCATTTTACTTTTTGAGTTAAATGTGTCATGGCTTTGATTTTTATTTGTCTTTTCAATTGAGATGAATAGAATTTCACAATTACATAAGAGAATGGAAAATTTTTATTGTTAATTTTATTTATTGGCCTTCTTAAAGAATATATCATCCACGCCCCAAAGCGATAATGAACTGGTATCAGCATACCGTCAATCAGGAGATCTGAAAGTTTTGGGAGAGCTATACCAGCGATATATGGAGCTTGTGTTTGGTGTTTGCCTCAAATACCTGAAAGAATCAAACCTGGCGCAGGATGCAGTCATGCAGATATTTGAAGAATTGGTCTCAAAATTGAAAAAACATGAAGTGGAAAACTTTCGGGGCTGGCTGCACCAGGTAGCAAAGAATCATTGCCTGATGCAGCTCAGGACACCAAAGAATCTAAGAACCGTGGCAATAACGCCGTTACTTATGCAAAATGAAGAAGATGTGCATCTGAATGGCGTGATGTCCGATAGGACTCCTTCCGAGGAAAAGGAGGAAAATTTCCAAAAACTGGAGAAGTGTATCGCCTCCCTTTCCGATGAACAAAGGACGACGATAAAGCTATTTTATCTTGAAGGAAAGTGTTATAAAGAAATTGTGGAAATAACCGGGCTGGGATGGAATCATGTCCGAAGTTCAATACAAAATGGCAGGAGAAATTTGAAACTTTGCATGGAAAAAACAGAAACGGCCAATAAAGAAATTTAGAATTTATGAAATTTGAAATTATAAGTGGCTGACGAAAAAAACATAGTAAACTATACAGCAGCTGATATTGAAAAATATTGGAAAGGGAGGCTAAGTTCTGCAGAAATGCATGCGATTGAAAAAGCTGCCATGGACGATCCTTTTCTGGCAGATGCTTTGGAAGGTTACAAAGATGTGAACCTCGCTGCTGCCGGTTTAGAAACGCTGAAAGAAAAAATTGATAAACGCTCCGGGGCCTCTGTGCCCGTTGTCAGTTTAAAACGTAAGCGATTTACCTGGATAAAAGCAGCGGCAGCGATCATTATAATTGTTGGCGCGGGATTGTTGATCCAGCAATTATTTTCTACCCGAAACAATGAATCACTCGCCACGTTCGATACCAAAGAAAAACAATCCGAAAATATAAAACAGGTCCCCCCAATTGTACAGGATTCGATCAATAAAAATCAAAATATCCAGGCAATGGCGGATACGCCGGCGAAGTCAGAGCAAAAAGCATCATTATCCGCAACGATAAATAGTGCCGTTGCTAAACCTGATGACACTAACAAGAAGAATGATGAGTCAGATATTGTGTTACAAAAAAACGAACCCGTGAATGTAACGGCAGGCTTAGAAACATTTGCCAATGCAGAAAGAAAAAATGAAGCTGCAAAAGAGAAATCTGATGCCGGCAGGTCGCCAGACGATAGCACCGAGTTAAATGATAAAAAGACGGATGGGCTGAGATCAGTTGCCAAACCACAGGCAAAACAGGCCAATTATGAAGCCGATAGATTTGGGAACCTCACATTAAACAATACATATAATTACCGCGTAGTAGATGCCCAAAACAACCCGGTGCCTTTTGCAAATGTGATGAATACACGGGATAACGTGGGCACCTATACTGATATCAGGGGTCACTTCAATCTGGTTTCAAGCGACAGTGTTTTAAACGTCCAGATAAAATCACTGGGATACAATGCTGCTAATTATAAGCTTGTGCCAGGGAATACGCAACCCGGCGACCTGGTTTTAAAGGAAGATGAGCGAACGGAAACACTTGTACAAAACAGGAAAGTGGTAAGCAGTGTCTCCAGAAAGGACAGTGCAGATATCGAAGAACCAGAAGTCGGCTGGGGAAACTATAATACCTATGTAGCCAATAATATTCAAATTCCGGAAACGGTCAGGGCAAAAAATATCCGTAGCAATGTTGAACTTAGTTTTGACATAGATAAAACAGGACAACCCATCAATATTAAAGTAACAAGGTCGTCTCAATGTAAAGAGTGTGATGAAGAAGCCCGGAGACTTTTGAAAGAGGGACCCAAATGGAAAAGAAAAGGCAAAAAATCGAAGGCAACAATTTCTATTGCAGTAGAACAAAAATAACACCGGCCATACCCGGAAATAAGCCTTCTCCAAAACCAGCTTCTCAAAAATTATCACCTATCGTCTATTCCCCTAACTTTGTCGTCCCCCGAAGGGGTCCTTCGGACAAAACAAATTGAAATCATGAAAAAATTATTATTCCTTGCTGCTGCATCATTTGTACTATTTTCAACCGACGCACAGCAATTGAACACGCCCCAACCGAGCCCGACGGCTAATATTAAGCAAAACTTTGCTTTATCAAACATCGAGATCTCTTATTCACGGCCCGGTGTAAAAGACCGCAAAATTTTCGGAGACCTCGTTCCTTATGGAAAAGTCTGGAGAACCGGTGCCAACAATGCAACCACCATAACTTTTGGTGAAGAGGTGATGATCGGTGGCAAAAAAGTACCTGCTGGTAAATATGGCTTGCTGACGATCCCGGGCGAAGCTGAATGGACATTTATCATTTCAAAACAAACCAATGTAACAAGCCCTGCTGACTATAAACAAGACCAGGATCTGGTGAGGGTCACTGCAAAGCCTTCTGCAACGCCCTTTGTGATCGAGACAATGATGATCAGCATTGATGATATCAAAAACAATAGCTGTTCGATAGGTTTGGGATGGGAAAAGACCTGGGCCAGTTTTGAAGTAACCGCCGATGTTGAGAGCAAAGTAATGGGGCAGATCAAAAACATAATGGAAGGTGATAATAAGCCATACTTTAATGCGGCGCTTTATTATATTGATAAC
>DASVAM010000054.1:0-2005 GCA_036376375.1 Chitinophagaceae bacterium | reverse complement strand
TTGAAAACAATGGCACCGAGCTGGCAATTTTTGCTGCTCCTGAAAAAATAAGCCAGCTCGATGAGAACATACTTGAAGTGTATTATATGGATGTTAACTCACAAGGTCAGCCGGTAAAATACATAAGGAGATTTAAGCATTGATAATTCAATGCCTGATGAAAAAACCGGGAGGATTGCCTTGATCATTGTGGGAACGCCTGAACTAATTTATATCCCCACAGGATCATCAGGATAAGGAACATAATGGATGCTATCACGATTATCCTCCAATTTCTCCGTCTCACTGAATATCGACGTGAATGGTGCACCGGTAACAGCATCAAAACTTGTGCTAGGAGTTCAGCCCATTCCGATAAAATACCAGAAGCCCCGTAAGACTACGGGGCTTCTTAATCAAAAACCATTAACCATTAAACCTTATCCTATGAAAATTAGAATTGAATATAGTGCATTGATTTGATTCACAAGTAGACCCGCAGGTTTTTTTGATCTGGAACAATCTTCGTTCTCCTAAATTCAAAAGTTTATTAAGCCCGGGTATCTTCCTCAGTTTGCTGAATATCCTTTGCATCGGCCGGGGCAACATTTCAACAAAGTAATAATGGTTAATCCCATACATATTTCCAGCTTCCATCTGGTTGTTTTTTCCATACGGTATGAAAGATGCCATTGAAAGTTATTTGTTTGCCTGCTGAGTCAGTAGTTGACCAGGTGTATTTTCCATAGGTATAGCCTAAATCACCATCCATTGACGCCTCGACAAAATCAGGCGACCATTTAACAGTTGCCTTTTGATAAAAAGGAGTAGAGTAAAAAGACCTGATAGCTTCTTGTCCTTGGATCAATGTATCATTTTGTCGTTTGATCGTTGCATTTGAATCAGCAAAAAAATGAAAGGCTTCGGCAATACCTTTTTCAGCAGCCATTTGAGCAAAATCTCTTTCCGCTTTTTCTATTTCCTGTTTTGCAGTTTCACTTTTCGACTTTTCATTGCTTCTTTCCGGAGATGAGCAGGCGACAACAATTGATAGCAGCAAAATGAAGATTGATTCTTTTTTCATGAGCCAATTGTTTAGATTCATTTGCAATATACAACCCTAACTCACTTGCTTGTTGCAACGGAAGTGCGGGTAATGTTACAACAAATTATGAAAAATTGTTCTCTATTCGTTTGATAATTCGTCCCTTATCAACGTTCTGAGTGTGTTAACCATTTTTTGCATAGTGTTTGCCGATAGAGAAGGAAAATTCATGTCTTATGTTCTATAAAACAATTTACAAGTCTGTATTATTCGAGCAGTTTACAAGACAAACCAGGCGATTCATCAAAGTATTATTGAGGGGCGAGCGATTTCCTGGTGAATATAAAGCCTGCAAAAACACATTGGAGATGTTACAGAAGCAATTGTTGCTTGAAGAAAAAAGATCAGACTATAACGTTTCGGTCAGTGCCCCAGGCAAACTGTCGATCAATATTAGTAAGACCTAGGTTTTAATCAGGTTTTCTTACATCTTCCCTTAGAGGCCAATCAACATATAAACAAGGACCCGATGGCTTACCGTTAATCGGTATCCCGGCAAAATCGGCGCACCCTGAATTCGTTCATTTTAGCCATATCAGGCATGGTTTTTAATCGCTCTTAAGATATATGGCCCGAAATTGTTTTTATAGCGCCCTGACCCTTTTATCGTTATTCGTCGTCTCTTGTAAAGAAAAAAACAATTTGACTTTCGATAAAGCGGTACCACGTAATGAAATTGGTTCAAACAATAGTATTGATTCAAGTGAGACGATGGTGGCTTTTCCTGATGCCACTGTTTATAAAGACAGTCAGGAAATCAATACAGGATCAACCATGCCGGATAGCCTTGTTGCGTTTGGTAAATCATTGGTGGGTACTCCGTATCTATATGCATCTTCTGATCCTTCAAAGGGGTTCGACTGTTCAGGGTTTATCACTTATGTATTTAACCATTTCGGTATCGCCGTACCCCGCTCTTCG
>DASVAM010000052.1:0-14026 GCA_036376375.1 Chitinophagaceae bacterium | reverse complement strand
TCAACACTTATGTATACTTCTGCCATCAGCGGCTCATTTTTTTGAGAAAGTTCAAACGTGATCACATCTGTAAAAAAATCATGGTTGAGGTATCGTTTGTTGATCTTTAGAATGGTTTTGTCATCGCAAAAAATATAATTGATGGCGCTTAGTTTTCGCTTTTCTTTTCTAAAAATTGACTCAATGAAATACTTAAGCCCCGAAACATTCTTTATTTTAGTAGGGGTGTCAAGTGAAAAGAAATGAACTTTTGTTTTTGATCGATTCATATTTCAGAATTCGTAAGCAAATGTAATTCAGCGGATTTAGCTTTGTAGACATTTTAGAAGATATGAGATTATCCGATCTAAAGCCAGGCCAGGAAGCGATCATTAGCGCATTTGAAAGCAATGAAATCTTCTTGAAACTAATGGAAATGGGATGTGTGCCGGGAGAAAGAGTTTTTCTTGACCAGGTAGCACCACTGGGAGATCCCATCTCTGTGAAAATAGCTGGTTATTCCCTTAGCCTGCGCCTTAATGAAGCCGAGCACATTATGGTTGAATTAATAAATTGATTATCAATAAATTAGATGAATATTGGTCTCTATTTCGGTTCATTTAATCCTATCCATATTGGCCATCTGATTATTGCTAATCATGTTTTGAACGAAACAGCCGTCAAAAAAATATGGTTTATTGTTTCCCCACAAAATCCACTTAAAGAAAGCAAATCCCTGCTAAACGAATTTGACCGGCTGCACCTGGTTCGTCTTGCAACCCAGGATGACAATCGAATAAAATGTTCGGATATAGAATTCAATCTTCCCAAACCTTCCTACACATCGAATACATTGGCGTTCTTAACGGAAAAATACCCGGAACATCAGTTTTCAATAATAATGGGTAGTGATAGCTATCAAAACCTTCCGCATTGGAAAAACTATGAGGTAATAATTAATAATTATGATATCTATGTTTATAGCAGAGAGGGATACGAAGTCAAAGATGTTTTTACCAGACGGCCTCTGATTTTGAACGCGCCAAAAATTGAGATATCTGCATCACAAATACGACAACACATAAAATCGGGTAAATCGATTCGATACCTTGTTCCCGAGATTGTCAGAGAAGAAATTGAAACACGAAAACTTTATAAACAAAAGGATTAAAAAATTGCACCCAGCAACAGGCAACCAATTACAATGAAAGGCGGCGGTATTCTTGTATAATGTAATAAAGTAAAGGTTCCCGCAATTACAACTGCATTTATCAGGCTTCCAAGTCGTACATCTAAGAGTGAAATATCTTTCATCAAATAAAAAGTTGAAGCGATCATTATTCCGACGACAACCGCATTAATACCCTCAAGCGAGCGATAAACTGCAGCATATTTTCTCAGGTTATGCCAAATTGGAAAAAAGAACAGAACCAAAAGGGCACTGGGTAAAAAAATCGCAATCGTTCCAATCAGGCAACCCAATAACTGCATCGCACCCCGTTCCTCTGGTGTTTTACCGTAATCCTCCAGCGCCATGCCACCCGCAAAAGTGGCTATTGAAAAAACCGGCCCGGGTAACGCTCTCACGATGCCCATTCCTGTATACATATCATCTTTATCAATCTTCACCTTTTCACTATCTTTTTCTTTTACGGCGTCCGGGCGAACACAGAATTGCTCATACATCATCGGCATTAATACCTGGCCTCCTCCGAACACCAGGCTTCCCATTCGATAAATGTTTTCAAAAAGATTAATAGGAGTCCGGTTTGGCCAATTGTCCTTCCTGGCTATTTCACTAAAAAGACCGGCCGTTAGAAAAATTATTCCAAACAACCAGAAGTTCCACCACTTGATCTTTCTGGGCTTTTGTTCCACCTGCGGGATCCGTTTGCGACTCAAATTTGTCGTTATTCCTCCCAATACGATCAGTAATGGAAATATCCACGGTTGTTTAAATAAGATAAATGTGGCGATGGCACATACACTCATAATGATCCATGTTACCGTGTTCCTTATCGAAATATTAAACGCCATAACTGTAGCATAAACAAGAAAGCCAACCGCCATTGGAGGAATGAATTTGAAAATATCAACGTTCAACGCTTTTTTATCTATATAATGCAAAAGAAAAGAAAGGGCGCCCATCAAAATACTGGCTGGTAAGATCCAAATTATCAAGGTAAGAATTGCCAGTATGACGCCTCCTCTTTTATAACCTATCAACGTAAGCGTCTGCGTCGATGAAGCACCAGGGAGCAGCTGACAAAAAGCTGTATATTCCATTAATTCTTGTTCCGTTACGTAGGGTGTTCGACGAACAAATGTTTTTAGCATCATTCCAATATGTGCCTGCGGACCACCAAAGGCGGTAAGGCTGTGGATAAAAACTGCCTTTAGGAATGGAATATGACGCAGAAGCATGGTTGACTAAAAATAAAAAATTTATACGAAGCAATCGGTATGCTCGAATCAAAAGTTATTTACGGTAAATTCATAAAATTTTTTGAATAAATGAAACCAGCCTTACTGACTTCAGTGTTTTTGTTTTTTGCTGTTCTTATCAGCGCACAAAAAAAATCAAATAATGATCCAGCTAGTAAGATCAATGTCGCAGCTGATAAGATCGAAGCAAAATGTATTGCATGGCGAAGAGATATCCATGAGCATCCGGAGCTGGGAAACAATGAATACCGAACTGCTAAATTAATTGCTGACCATCTTCGTTCTCTTGGAATAGAAGTGAAAGAAGGGGTCGCAAAAACAGGAGTGGTTGGAATTCTTAAAGGAGCCAAACCCGGTCCTTGTATCGCACTCAGGGCCGATATGGATGGGTTACCCATTGTTGAAAGTGTTGATCTTCCATTTGCGTCTAAGGTGAAATCAATATACAACGGAAAAGAAGTTGGCGTGATGCATGCTTGCGGACATGATACACATGTGGCCATGTTGATGAGTGCTGCAGAAATACTGGCGGGCATGAAAGAAGATCTGAAAGGAACGGTGAAATTTATTTTTCAACCTGCTGAAGAAGGACCACCCGAAAATGAGGAAGGGGGAGCGCTCCTTATGATAAAAGAAGGAGTGATGGAAGATCCTAAAGTTGATGCAATCGTCGGGTTTCATATAGAATCATATATTGAAGTTGGAAAAATAGAATATAAGCCCGGCGCTTTTATGGCCTCATCAGATTGGTTCAGTATCAAAGTGAAAGGGCAGGGAAGTCATGGATCACAGCCCTGGCTTGGCATTGATCCAATTGCTATTTCAGGACAGATTATACAGGGGTTACAAAATATCGTTAGCAGACGAATTGATTTAACAAAAGCTCCGGCGGTCATTACTGTAGGCAAAATTGAAGGCGGTATCAGAAACAATATAATTCCGGAAGATTGCGTGCTGCATGGAACCATTCGTACACTCGACAGCAAGATGCGGCTTGATATACATGAAAAAATCAAAATGGTGGCTTCAAATATTGCAGCAGCTAATGGTGCCACGGCCGAAACAGTTATCGATGAAAAAACCCTTGTTACAGTGAATGATCCGACACTGCTTAAAAAACTGCTTCCATCACTGGAGAATGCTGCTGGTAAGGACAACATCGCTGAAAGAAACTGGGTAACGGGCTCTGAAGATTTTTCTTACTATGGTTTAAAAGCACCGGCAGTATTCCTATATCTTGGAGGAATGCCGAAGGGAAACGACCCGGCAAATGCACCGTCACATCATACCCATGATTTTTTTGTTGATGAAGCAGGAATGAAGACTGGCATCAAAGCATTTTGCCACATGGTGTTTGATTACCTGAACATGGAAACATCAAAGACCCAGCCCACGCAAAGCAAGAAACCGTTTTAATGAATATGAAAAGATCATTATTGTTGCTACTTGCTTTTGGCAGTATTAGTCTTGTGTTTGGGCAAAAAACAGATCATAAGCTCCGGAACAAAATTGAAGCAGCCATACAGGGTTTTAACGGGGATATTGGCATTTATGTAAAAAATATACGAACTGGAAAAACTGTTTCAATAAATGCGGATACAATTTTTCCAACAGCCAGTATCGTAAAAGTGCCCATTCTTATTGGCATTATGGATAAGATTCAAAAAGGAGAACTGGCATATGATTCTGCATTGGTATACAAAGATTCTTTATTATATGAAGGAGAAGACATACTTGGCTCATTTAAGAATGATGAAAAGATCCTGCTGAAAAAGGTAATCATGCTGATGCTTACCACAAGTGATAACACGGCAAGCCTATGGTTGCAAAGTCTTGCGGGAAAGGGAACAAGGATAAATGAAATACTCGACAGTCTTGGTATGGTTTCTACAAGAGTAAATTCAAGGACACCCGGGAGAGAAAACAACAGGACACAATACGGATGGGGGCAAACCACTCCAAATGAAATGGGGACCATCTTTGAGAAGATCTATCGTAATGAAATTTTTTCTGTTGCCGCGTGTGATCGTATGATGAGAAGTCTTGGAAGAAATTATTGGGATTTGAACGAAGCGATTTCCCAAATACCACCCTATATAGAGGTATTTAGTAAGAACGGATGCGTGAATGCAAGCCGCAGTGAAGTGTTGTTGGTAAATGCACCAAACAATCCTTATATCTTTTGCATTTTTACAAAAAATAATAAAGACACACAATGGACTCATAATAATGAGGCCTGGACAATGGCAAGAAAACTTTCCCGGATATTATGGAATTATTTTGAACCAAAGGATCAATGGGAGCCGCCGGTGAAATAGAATTGTTATTGAAATAACTGGTATACGATCCAACTCATTATGTAAGCTAAACCCGTCATATACAGGAGTTGAATGATCGGCCATTTCCAACTTTTAGTTTCTCGTTTAACGATGGCCAGTGTACTCATACATTGCATGGCGAACACATAAAATATCATTAACGATAATCCCGAGGCAAGTGTATAAACCGGAGTGCCATCCTCTTTTGTTGCCGCTTTCATTTTATCACGCAGCCGCAGATCATTTTCATCCTGATCTCCCACGCTATAAAGTGTGGCCATGGTACCAACAAAAACCTCCCGTGCAGCAAAAGATGTAATAAGAGCGATGCCGATTTTCCAATCGTAGCCAAGTGGTTCAATCACTGGTTCAATCGCCTTACCCAATAAACCCGCATAAGAGTTTTCTAAGCGGGCAGATTGATAATCCTTATCGAGCTGTTCAATATCAGACCCGGGTTCCTGTTTTAATTGCTCATACTTTTGAGTCACATTATTTATTCTTTCTCCCGGACCAAATGAACTCAACGCCCAAAGGATTAAACTGATTATCATGATCACTTTGCCAGCATCAAAAACAAAGATCTTTGCTTTGTTGATCATTGTTTGCACGATATTACCCCAGCGTGGTGGCCGGTAAGTGGGTAACTCAAGAATAAAAAAGCTCCTTTCTTTTATTTTAATGAACCATCGGGCAATAAAAGCGACGACCAATGCCATCAACAATCCAAGCAAATAAAGTCCCATCATTACCAAACCCTGGACACTTAGAAACCCCAAAAGATAATTATTAGGAATCACCAAACCAATTAAGATGATAAAAACAGGCAGTCTTGCCGAGCAGCTCATCAATGGTGTAATTAATATTGTCAGCAATCTCTCTTTCCTGTTCTCTATACTTCGTGCACTCATGATGGCAGGCACGGCACAAGCAAAGCCACTGATCATGGGCATTACACTTTTTCCGTTCAATCCCACACTTCGCATTAATCGATCGGACAGGAAACTGATGCGGGCCATATAACCGCTATCCTCAAGAATAGTGATCAAACCAAAAAGGATCATGATCTGTGGTACAAAAACCAGAATACCACTCAATCCTGCTACTACACCATTGATGAGAAGATCGCTCCACCATGCTTCCGGCAAAGCGCCAGATAAAGCGGAGCCAATTTTTGCAAAACCTAACTCTATCCAATCCATTGGGTATTGTGCGATCAAAAAAACACTTTGAAAAAGTAAAAACAAAACAGCGAGTAAGATCAGGTAGCCCCAACGCCGGTGAAGGAGGATATTATCAAGCTTGTCAGTCAGTAATGTTCGCTGTAACGGATCAGGCTCTACGACCGTTTGCTGCATAATCGTCTTAATGCGTGCATATCGGTCGGTTATTTCCTCTGCCTGTGATAATGTTTTATTTAATGGAATATTCTTTATGGAGTCTTCAACAATATTTTTTACCGAAGAATTAATACCAATGTCCTTATAATTAAAAGCAAGATGTAATGCTTTATAATCGCTTAATTGAGGAAGCCGCTCTTTTATTGCCTGCACTGTTCCCCTTCCCCAATGCGCCCCCGGTACAAAATTTCTGATTGTACCGGGAGTGAGAGTTGCGGCGATCTGCGACAACGTTTTCTTTAGTTGAGGAATGCCTTTGTTCTTTCTTGGATTAACCGGGATCACGGGTACGCCCAACTCTCTTTCTAATCCTGGCACATCTATCTCTACTCCTTTTTTCCGGGCAAGGTCCATCATTGTTAGTACAATGACAGTTGGTATCTTGAGATCGATGACCTGTGATGCAAACAACAGATTCCGCTTCAAATTTGAGGCGTCAACTATCACAACCAAAATAGCCGGATGTTCTTCATGCTCTTCGTTTAATAATACGTCATAAGTAACCTGTTCGTCATGCCTGCGGGGATAAAGGCTGTATGTTCCCGGCAAATCGATAAACTCCGCCGAAAGATTGTCATCAATCTTAGCTACCCCAACCTTTAATTCAACCGTAACACCCGGAAAATTGCCAACATGCTGATTTAAACCGGTCAGGCAGTTAAACAACGAGCTCTTTCCGCTGTTAGGATTTCCAACGAGACCGATATGTAGAATTTTTCCGCCCACCGTAACCCACAAATGTAAAAGTTACACCTCGTTGCTATTTACGAAATCGGGTTTTTGAAATGCGTTTTTGTATGGTTGCCCGCTTTTGTACTACTATCAAGGTCCCTTGCGACGCTCCTTTCATCTTTTTGTCCTTTATTGAGCAATTGAGGGGATTTATAACACCATTTTATTGTAAGATTTCTCAAACGCTCCTTTAGGAGAGGAGTGTATTTAATAACTTTGCCCAAATTAATTTCAAATTTTTATGAATAGCGTTCGCGTGGTGTTTTTGTTTTTTTCTTTTTTATTTGTTCAGGATTCCTTTGCCCAAAAGAAGAAAGCTCCTAAACTAAGCAAAGCAGATAATGCAACGGTAGCAAACCTGCAGGCACATATCGCTTATCTGGCAAATGATAAATTAGAGGGCCGCAGGACCGGGACCAATGGAGAAAAATTGGCCGGGGAATACATCAGTCAAAAATTCCAGGAAGCAGGATTGCAGCCAAAAGGGACTGAGGGTTTTTTTCAGTCGTTTGAAATTTATGATGGCAAACAAATAAATAGTGCCACTCATTTTATCATAAACGAGAATCACCTTGCAGCTGATAAAGATTTTTTTCCATTCCCGTTTTCGCAAAACATAAGTATTGAAGCGCTTCCATCTATTGCCGTACAGGAGGCCGACATGCCCTGGTTCTATGATTTGAAAGAATCGTTGGAAGAAAATAAAAATAACCCGCATTTCGATTTGATTGAGTATATACGGAACAATGCAAAAAAAGCAAAGAGTCGGGGTGCATCAGCTGTTGTCGTCTACAATACTTCGGCCCTTGATGATAAATTAAAATTTGACAGCAAAGACAGAACAGAAAAGCTGGATGTGCCCGTGGTTTATGTTTTCAAAGACGCTGCCAAAAAATATTTTACCGATCAAACGGCTACACTTGATATTAAGTTGAAAGTGGACATTGGTGAAAAGAAAAGAACCGGCCGCAATATAATTGGGTACCTGGATAATGGTGCTGCAAGAACAGTTATATTGGGAGCCCACTACGATCATTTGGGTTACGGGGAAGATAACAATTCAATGCTGCGTACCGGGGAAAAGGCAATTCATAACGGAGCGGATGACAATGCAAGCGGCACGGCAGCGTTGATCGAGCTTGCAAGGATCTTAAGAAGTTCAAAACAGAAAAACAACAATTACCTGTTCATTGCTTTTTCTGCTGAAGAACTTGGATTGAACGGCTCAAAGTTTTTTACAGAAAACCCGACGATCGATTTTACAAAGGTCAATTACATGATCAATATGGACATGGTCGGAAGATTGAATGATAGCAGCCATACAGTGACGATTGGTGGTTTTGGCACTTCACCTCAATGGGGCGCATTGATCGATCCCAACAATAAGAAAAACCCTTTTGCCATCCGGATTGATAGCAGTGGCACGGGTCCCAGTGACCACACTTCTTTTTATAGAAAAGATATCCCGGTTTTGTTTTTCTTTACAGGCTTACACACGGATTATCATAAACCCACAGACGATTTTGATAAAATTAATTACATCGGAGAAACAAAGATCATAAATTACATTAGTAGCCTTGTTCTTTCGCCTGTAACGACAAATCAAAAATTGGCTTTTACAAAAACAAGGGAAGCGCAAACAACTTCAACAATGCGCAGCGGCGGAGTTACTATGGGAATAATGCCTGATTATACTTTTTCCGGTACTGGTATTCGTTGTGATGGAGTGACGGATGGCAGGCCGGCGCAAAAAGCAGGATTGAAAGCCGGGGATATTATAATAAAATTGGGGGAGTATAATATCAGTTCGATGGATAGCTATATGCAAACACTTGGTAAATTTCAGAAAGGAGAGAAGGCGAAAGTAAAATTCAAAAGAGGAAATGAAGAACTGGAAACTGAAGTTCAGTTTTAATTTGTATTTTTAGATATGACCGAAATACTTGTGCGAATAAAGAACAGGAAAAAGGTTCCATTTATTAAAGAGCTTTTAAGATCATTTCAATATGTCGAGTCGAAAGAAATGGAAAAAGAGTTATCTCTTGCAGAAAAAAAACGTTTAAAAAATCTGAAAAAGTCATTTAAAGAAGTAAAACTTGCGGAAGAAGGCAAACTAAAACTAAAAACTATTCAGCAAGTGCTTGATGAACTATAAGATTATTCCAACCTTAATATTTCTAAAGGAGCTAAAATCGCTTCATAAGAAATATCCTTCTTTAAAAAAAGATATTACGGAGTTATGTGATCGGTACAGATTGATCCGCAGCAAGGAACATCTCTTGGATATAATTGTTTTAAGATAAGATTGGCAATTCGATCAATAGGGAAAGGAAAAAGTGGCGGCGGACGAGTAATAACTTGTGTGAAGATCTCCGGACAAAAAGTTTATCTTATTTCCATTTATGACAAATCAGAACAAGACACAATTGACGATAAACAACTAATACAATATCTTAAACTTTCGGGATTGATCTAAATGAAACTTATTTTAGATACGCAAGACATCACGGATGACTTTTTTGAAGATACCCGCCTGCTTGGCATCATGGCGCCGATGAAAGATTACCAGTTTTGCTGGAAGTTGAACAATTTGCTTGGTGTTGATTTCCGGGTGAACAACGAAATAGAGATCCAGCTCAAAAAGAAAAACAGGAATTATTTTTTTAGTTTGTACGAGTATCATGAACCCGCAACGGCGCTGGAACATTATATTTATAACAATCAATTTGACGGCGAATATTTGTTGCCGGAGTTCAAACATCTCGATTTTTTATGGCTGATGAAAGGCGATCTTGTGACAGATGAAATGCTGCAACAGCAAACGGAGAATATTAAATCGATCAATGGGGTACAATTGGTAATGGAATTAACCAATGAGAAGATCAGGAACAAAGAACACCTTGTATTTTAAATGTGCCAATATGCAAATTTTGCAAATGTGCTAATGCCTTTTTCAAGTTTAGGAGAGCCATTTGCATATTTGCACATTAGCAAATTTGCAAATTGTATTTTATGTGGCAAGAACAAGACAACAAACTGTACAAGAAATTTACTTTCAAAAATTTCAGCGAAGCTTTTGCTTTTATGACAAGGGTTGCCATCGAAGCAGAGAAAATGGACCATCATCCCACGTGGACGAATACCTGGAATACGGTTGAGATTTGGTTGAACACCCATAGTGCCGGAAATATTGTTACTGATAAAGACACGCAACTGGCAAAGAAGATAGATGCACTGACCAGTTAATACCTGTATTTACTTATTTTTATTAAGTAAATGCAAATCACTGGCACAATACTCATGATCCGCCCTGCTTCATTCGGGGCGAATGAAGAAACTGCTCCGACAAATTTTTTTCAATCAGCTGGGGTGCCAACAAATTCCCGTTTTTTGCAGGAAGCAGCGCTCAAAGAATTTGACAACATGGTCGACCTGCTGCGAAAGAATGATATAGATGTGTTGGTGGTCGACGATACACCAACACCGGTAAAACCATCGGCCACATTTCCCAATAATTGGTTCAGTACTTCACCCGAGGGCGTCATTTCTGTTTTTCCAATGTATGCACCCAACCGCAGACCGGAAAAGAGGGATGATATTTTAAAAATGCTGGCAGAAAAATTTGTGGTGAAGGATCTGCAGGATTGGAGTGAGTTTGAAGCAGAAGGAAAATTTTTAGAAGGTACCGGCAGTATGGTGATCGATCATGAAAACAAAGTGATCTACGCCTGCTATTCCCCAAGAACAGATGTATCGGTGCTTGAAAAATTTGCCAATGCAAATAAATTCCGGGCAATAATTTTTTTTGCATCTGATAAAAATGGCCACGCGGTGTATCATACAAATGTTTTAATGACGTTGGGAGAAGATTTTGCCATTTTGTGTGAAGAAGCGATCGAAGAAGAATGGGAATTGATCGCCATAAGACAATTATTAGACAGCAGCGGACATGATGTTATAAGGATCAATAAAGAACAGATGCATTGTTTTGCCGGCAACATGTTGCAGGTAAAGAATAAAAAGGGAGAAAAATTTTTATTGATGAGCCAAACTGCTTTTGATTCCTTATATGAAGATCAGAAAGAAGAACTCTCTTCAAGATGTAATTTATTGCCAATTCCAATACCAACAATTGAACAAACAGAAGGCGGCAGCGTACGCTGTATGATGGCGGAGATATTTTTGGAGAAACGCTAGCGTTAAAGCATTTGCGACGGCATGGCAATAGCGAATTGTCAGCCTGGTACAAATGCTAAATTAAAAATCTGATGTTGAAGTTAAGAACTAATGACCAACAGCGTAATGTCTGCCGAAACCAAAGCCGATAGATGATTTGTTGCCGATGGCGTAAACGTCCAGCCATATTATTGCTATGCAATGTTGCCTGCATGTGCCTCATTCAGCACTATCAACAGTTTCAATCTTCAAGTCGTCAAGTTTTGCGTGAATTTTAGTTTTTGGGAGTGATTTGCGAAGCTTGTCGATGGTTGTTTCGTCAGCATTTGTCGCTATAATATTTAAGTACTTCAACCAATCCATTTGTTTCAGCGTCTCCATTTGTGTTGAAATTTTCAAATTTCGATTAAATGAAATGTCCAGAGCGTCCAGTTTTTTCAATTCGGCTATTTCCTTTGGCAATGACCTCAGGTCATTAAAGCACAAACCCAAAATCCGAAGCTTACGAAGCTTCGTTATGTCTTTGGGGATCTCAGCTACTTTATTCATGCTGTCGCCAGAGCCGTATTCTTTACCTAATCCTGATAATGGCGGATAAAGTGTAAAGCTATTCCCTAATTCAAGATACTCTAACTGCGTCAAGGAAAAAACGCTGTCAGGTATAGCTGTCAGGCTTTTGTTTGAAAGGTTCAGTGTCGTTACCGTCGAATTATGTTTAGACGTACAACTCAAAATCAGAAAAAATATGAGGAAACTTAAAAGTCTCATGGCAATGCAGGCAACACATAAATATATGAACAAAATAAGCTGTCTAAAAATTTAAACCCTTGAATCTCAAACTCAATTTGTTCCTATTTATGTTGGGTTGGCTTGCTTATGAAGTCCTGTTCTTTAGTATTTCCAAATGATGCTCATTATGATAAATAGTGAAATAAAGCATTTCCCTTAAAGTTACTTTTCCTAATAATGGATGAGGAAGAATATACAGATCCAGATCTTTCTCATTTTGCCTGTCAATTTTTGCAATCAGCTTTTGTTTGTGTTCATTATATTTTTTAATCAACTCATCTTTCTTTTCAAAATTGATAATGGGCGGAATAAAAGGCCCGCTTGCACGACCACCGGCCGCAAGTTTGGTTTTATATTTTGTTACCAGCTCATCATAAGTTTTTGATGGGCGATTGGTCTTGGCAAACATTATTCGTAACGCAAACTTTGGTAAGCCATAAGCAAGTTGCAATGGTTTCATTGCACGAATCAGATGATCGAGATTTTGGCCTGTACTCCATTTTCCATTTGGAGCCGCTTCAAATTGTTCTTTGTTCAATGTGACAATATAATTGTTGAATGCATCTACCTTTTCATCTAAGGCAGCAATGATCTCTGACTTGTCGTGTATTTGCACAATAAAAAAGTTATGTGGGCTAAAGCCCGTTAACAATTAAAGCTCTTTTTTATTGAGGCTGTCTGAAAAAGTCCTTACCAGGAGGAACACAAAGGTCACAATGATTGACACAAAGAACACAAAGAATTGAAAATAAGTACTGACAGCTTCGTGTACTTAGTGTTTTCTTAGTGTTCTTGGTGTTCCAAAAGACTTTTGAGGCAGCCTCTAAGCGATACGATCGATAATTAGCGGCATTGGCCCGATTGTGACTGTCATTTATTTTTTACCTCGATCATCTTTTCTTCTTTCGAAATAAATCTTCCTATGGGTTCAACAAAATCTTGTAAGCCTGATTTTTCCAGCAGCCTTACCACTTCTTGTTTTGCAGCCTCTTTTACACTAAACAATAATCCACCGTTTGTCTGCGGATCAGGCAGCAAAGTAAATGCCTCCATTACGTCCAGCCCCCGTCCGACCGGGTCATCCGGGCGGGGCTTTTCAAACTTCACTTTGTTGTGATAGCTATTCCAGTTCCTTGTTGTGGCATCGGGGAAAATTCTTCGCTTGATAAAGTCTTTCACGCCATCGACAATAGGAATTTTATTATAAAAGATCTCGGCGCTTAGGTTGCTGCCTTCCGCCAATTCTATTAAATGTCCAAGCAAGCCAAATCCCGTTACATCTGTCATGGCAGTTACGCCTTTTATTTTTCCCAGCTCTTCACCAACCTTATTCAGCGTTGTCATCTGCTTAACCATTATTTGTAAATTGTCCTCTGTCAACAGGTTTCTTTTCTGGGCCGTTGATAAAATTCCAACTCCAAGAGGTTTTGTGAGAAAGATCAGGTCTCCTTCTTCTGCAGTATTATTTTTTTTCAGATTCTCCTTATTGATAATACCGGTTACAGCCAGACCAAAAATTGGTTCGGGAGAATCAATGCTATGCCCGCCGGCCAAAGAAATACCAGCTTCATTACACACGGTTCTTCCTCCATCAATGACTTTTTGCGCCAATTCAACAGGTATTTTTTCAACGGGCCAGCCCAATACCGCAATTGCAAGGAGCGGCTTACCCCCCATGGCATATACATCGCTGATAGAATTTGCTGCTGCAATTCTTCCAAAATCAAATGCATCATCAACGACCGGCATAAAAAAATCTGTAGTCGAAATGATTGCCATTCCATTTTCAAGATCATATACCGCAGCATCATCCTTACTATCGTTACCAACAAGGAGATTCTTGTTCCCGGGAATTGTAATACTTGTTTTTAAGATTTCCTCCAAAACATTGGGAGCGATCTTACAACCACAGCCGGCACCATGCGAATACTGTGTAAGCCGGACAGAGGTCTGAGTTATGAGTTCAGTCCCTAAGGTCCGCAAGGACTCTTTCAGAGGCTCCTTTGGAGAGTTCATAGTCAGCAAATCTCGGATATAAGAGGGAAATTATTTGGTTTTTCTGCGTAAGACGATGGCCGCATTTCTGTCCAGGTCGGCTTTGAAACGAACATAGAAAATTTCGTCACCGTCCTTTATTTGCAGGAGACCAGTATTGGGAGGATATTTTCCCAGGTTCTCAGCATATAA